>QAKS01000081.1 GCA_003343685.1 Clostridiales bacterium
CATCCGGCGACCGGAGAGAAAATGGAGTTTACGGCGCCGCTGCCGGAATACTTTGAACGGATTCTGGAAAAACTTCCGATAAGAGAGTGAAAAATTCCGGACTTTGGACGTGAAATGTGCGGCAATATGGGATGAACCGAAGGACTGTTCAGAAATTTGGAAAAAGCTGAAAATAGTTATTTACATGTTTCACGGGTTATGATATGATGATAGACGAAATGAAAAGACCTTTTTAACTTGTCCGGCGAGGCAAGAAGAGGAATGATATTTTTGTTGTATGCTTATGCCTTGCCGCAGTGCGGCTTGGCATTTTTTGTTGCCTGAAAGGAGAGAATATGGAGCCGAAAAAGCTGGTGATGGATGGTGTTGCCATGGATCGGGCGATTGCGAGAATTTCTCACGAGATTGTGGAAAAAAATCGGGGAACCGAGGGAGTCTGCCTTGTGGGAATTCAGCGCCGCGGCGTGCCTCTGGCAAAGGAAATCGGAGAAAATATTAAAAAGTTTGAGGGGGTAGAGCTGGAAATCGGGAGTCTGGATATCACGTTTTACAGAGACGATCTATCGATGCTGGCCGAGCATCCCCTGATCAATGGCAGCGATCTGGGCTTTGACATCTACGGCAAGACGCTGGTGCTGGTAGACGACGTGCTTTATACGGGGCGCACCATCCGCGCCGCTATTGAGGCGCTTATGGATGTGGGGCGTCCGGATAAAATACAGCTGGCCGTACTGGTGGACAGAGGGCATAGAGAACTGCCTATCCGTGCCGATTATGTGGGGAAAAATCTTCCCACATCGGCGCAGGAGGCGGTAGCGGTGCGTGTGGAGGAGTTTGACGGTGCGCGCGAAGTGGTGATATTGGATAAGGACGGAGGTAATAACTGATGGCACTGGGAACAGGCAAGGACCTTCTGGGTCTCCGCGGCGTACCGAAGGAGGTCATTCTCGACATTTTGAACAATGCGGAGACGTTGAAAAAAATACTGGATACGCCTATGAAAAAGGCGAGCCACCTTTCGGGTAAGACGGTGGTCACGCTTTTTTACGAAAACAGCACGCGGACGCGCATGAGTTTTGAGCTGGCGTCAAAATATCTGTCGGCAAATGCCGCAAACATCTCTGCCTCTGCAAGCAGCGTTGCAAAAGGGGAGACGCTGATTGACACGGGCAGAACACTGGACGTAATGGGGACGGATGTGATTGTGATGCGCCACCCCATGAGCGGTGCGCCTCACCTGCTGGCCAAGCATGTCAAGGCGGCGGTGATTAACGGCGGAGACGGCATTAACGAGCATCCGACACAGGCGCTGCTGGATATGCTGACGATGAAGGAGAGGTTCGGAGACCTGAAGGGATTGCGTGTGGCGATTATCGGAGACATCTACCACTCCCGTGTGGCCCGCAGCAATATCTTCGGACTGACGACTATGGGTGCGGAGGTTACGGTGTGCGGCCCGGGAACGCTCCTGCCCGTGGGTTTGGACAAGCTGGGCGCACGGTTTACGGATGACATTCACGAGGCGGTAAAAAGCAAGGATGTCGTCATGGGACTGCGGATCCAGCGCGAACGGCAGGCCGGCGGACTGTTTCCGTCGGTTCGGGAATACAATAAGTATTTCGGCATAGATAAGGCGCTGCTGGAGACGGCGGAGGACGGCGCGCTCGTCATGCATCCCGGCCCGGTGAACAGAGGCGTGGAGATGAATTCCGACGTGGCAGACGGGGAAAATTCAAAAATAACGGAGCAGGTGACCAACGGTGTTGCGGTACGTATGGCGCTGCTGTATATGATGACGAGGAGGTCCGGCAAATGAGAATGCTGATCAAAAACGGAAAGCTGGTCAATCCGAGAGGAAAGTCTGACGGGGAAATTTCCATCAAGGATGGGATGATCGAAGCGGTCGGCGCACCGTTCGGAGACTATGACGATACGATAGACGCCGATGGGATGATTGTCATGCCGGGGCTGATCGACATGCACGTGCATCTGCGCGACCCGGGATATGAATATAAAGAGGATATTTGGAGCGGCACCGCCGCCGCCGCAAAGGGAGGCTTTACGGCGGTGGCCTGTATGCCGAATACAAATCCGGTGGTTGACAACGAGGCTATCGTTACATACATTATAGATAAGGCAAAAGAGGCCGGTAAAACGAGGGTCTACCCTATTGCAGCCATTACAAAGGGCTTAAAGGGAGACGACATAAGCGAAATGGGAATCCTGAAGGAGGCGGGCGCGGTGGCCTTCTCAGACGATGGGCGTCCCGTCATGAACAGCGGGATTATGCGCTTGGCGCTGCTCTACAGCAAAACCTTTGATGGGCTTCTGATCTCTCACTGCGAGGATTTGAATCTGATTAACGGCGGCGTGATGAACGAGGGAGACGAGTCCACGATGATCGGGCTTCGGGGGATTAGCCGCGCGGCAGAAGAAACGATGGAAGCCAGAGATATTATTCTGGCATCAACCTATGGCGGCAAAATCCATTTGGCGCATATTTCGACACGCGGCGCCGTAGAAATGGTTCGCGAGGCAAAAAAACGCGGAATACAGGTGACTTGCGAGACATGCCCCCATTATTTCGCAGCGGACGACAGCTGGGTGGACGGATATGACGCGAATACAAAGGTCAACCCGCCTCTTCGGACAAAGGATGACGTGGCGGCGATTCGGGAAGGACTTGCCGACGGGACGATCGACTGCATCGTTACCGACCATGCACCCCATCATGCAGACGAAAAGAATGTGGAGTATGATATCGCCGCAAACGGTATCAGCGGCATTGAGTCGTCGGTGGCGCTGACGCTCGGGCTGGTACGGGACGGCGTGATCGGTTACGATCGCATGGCGGAGCTGATGAGCGCCAATCCGGCCGCGCTGCTGGGTGTGGCAGGCGGCGTCATCGAGGCGGGCAAGCCGGCGGATATTACGCTGATCGATCCGGACGAAGTCTATACTTATACGAAGGAAAGCATGATTTCTAAAGGCAAAAACAGTCCGTTTATCGGCATGAACATGCAGGGCAGAGCTGCGCTTACGATGGTGGGAGGCAATGTGGTATACGATGGGAGAAAAAGATGATAGATAAACTGATTGAGGGAATCAAAGCGACAAAAAGCCCTATTTGTGTAGGTCTGGATACGATGCATACCTATCTGCCAAAGGAGTTTACCCCGGACAGAGAAAAGCCGTTGAAAAGCATAGGGGCAGCGCTGTTTGATTTCAACAAGGAGATCATTGACGCGGTGAACGACATTGTGCCGAGCGTTAAGGTGCAGGCGGCTTATTATGAGCAGTATGGGCCGGCGGGAATGAAAGCCTTTAAAAAGACGATAGACTATGCAAAAAAGCGCGGCATGACTGTTATCGCCGATGTCAAGAGAAATGATATTGGGTCTACGGCTGCGGCGTATTCCACGGCCTATTTGGGCGGTATAGAGATGGGCGGCGAGACAGTGATGGCATATAATGCGGATTTTGCCACGGTCAATGCCTATCTGGGGACAGACGGCGTTGCGCCGTTCCTTGCCGACTGCAAAAAATACGGCAAGGGGATTTTTGTTCTGGTCAAGACGAGCAACCCCAGCGGCGGAGAAATACAGGACAGGAGAATGCCGGTAAAGCCCCTTTATATGACAATGGCGGATATGGTGGACAAATGGGGAGAAGAGTTGATGGGAGACTACGGCTATTCGGCAGTCGGCGCAGTCGTAGGAGCTACTTATAAAAAACAGGGGGAGCGTCTTAGAAAACGACATCCCCATATGTTTTTTCTGATCCCCGGATATGGCGCACAGGGAGCTACGGCAGACGATATTGCCGTGAATTTCGATAAAGAGGGACTCGGGGGAGTGGTCAATTCCTCTCGGGGAATCCTACTGGCCTACAGGAAAGAAAAATATCAAGGCATGCGTTTTTGGGAGGCCGCCCGCGCAGCCACATTGGATATGCGCGAGGATATCCTGAATGCGTTCAAAAGAAGCGGCATAGAGCTATAGGAGGTAAATATGGCATTTTTAACACTGGAGGATGGTACACAATTTGAGGGGGAGGCCTTTGGCGCATCCCGGGATGTCATAGGTGAGGTGGTGTTTAACACCAGTATGACCGGCTATCAGTCGGTTTTGACAGATCCGTCCTATTTGGGCCAGATCGTCACTATGACCTATCCGCTCATCGGAAATTACGGCGTCAACGAGCGGGAAATGGAGGCGGAGACTCCAAAGGTGACGGCGCTGATTGTACGTGAACTATGTGAGGAGCCGAACAACTGGGAATCCAGCGGCACCTTGCGGGAGTATATGGAAAGAAACGGAATTCCGGGGCTGATGGGGATTGATACCCGTGCTCTGACAAGGAAGATCAGAAGTTTGGGAACAATGCGTGGTCTGCTGACAATAAAACAGCCGACGGAGGAACAGCTGGAGGAAATCAAGAAATACCGAACTGTTTTGCCGGTGGATCGTGTGACGACAAAGGAAATTTATAAGCTGGGCGAGGGCTCCCGCCGTGTAGCGGTGATGGACTTTGGCCTGAAACGCAATATTATAAGGAGTCTGGTGGCGCGCGGCGTGGAAACGACCGTATTTCCGGCGAGAATAGGAGCAGAGGAAATTATCAGCGGCGGTTTCGACGGCGTGATGCTGACAAACGGCCCGGGAGACCCGAAGGAAAATGAGGAGGTCATCGGAAATATCAAAGAATTGCTGGAAAAGAGCAATGCGCCGATATTCGGGATTTGTCTGGGGCACCAGATGCTGGCAATTGCGATGGGTGCCGATACGAGCAAGATGAAATGGGGACATAGGGGCGGGAATCATCCGGTAAAGGATGTGAAGAGAGATCGGGTGTTCATCACGTCACAGAACCACGGCTATGCGATTGTGCCGGAATCCGTGCCGGACTGCGCGGAAATCAGCCATATCAACATGAACGATGGAAGTATCGAAGGAATACGGTATAAAGGCAGGCCTGTTTTTTCGGTGCAGTTCCATCCTGAGGCGTCGCCCGGACCGCAGGATACCACATATCTGTTCGATAAATTTATCGCTAATATAGACGAATATAAGGAGGGTAAATAACATGCCTCTTGATAAAAGTATTAAAAAGGTTCTGGTCGTGGGCAGCGGCCCCATTATCATAGGACAGGCGGCGGAATTTGACTATGCGGGAACGCAGGCCTGCCGCGCGCTTCGGGAAGAGGGTATCGAGGTGGTGCTGGTAAATTCCAACCCTGCTACGATTATGACGGATACCTCCATGGCGGACAGACTTTACATGGAGCCGCTTACATCTAATGTGCTGAAAAATATTATAAGAAAAGAAAAGCCGGACTCCATGCTGGCGACACTGGGAGGTCAAACGGGGCTGAACCTTGCCATGGAGCTGTATGAAAGCGGTTTTCTGGAAGAGGAACATGTCCGTCTGCTTGGGACAGACTTTAATTCTATTAAAAAGGCAGAGGACAGGGAGTCCTTTAAGGAGACGATGATTTCCATCGGTGAGCCGGTAATTGAGAGCGTCATTGTCACCGACGTAGATGGTGCGCTGAATTTTGCGAAAACGATCGGATATCCGGTGATCGTTCGCCCGGCCTATACCCTTGGCGGGACAGGCGGCGGCATTGCGAAGGATGAGGCGGAGTTAAGAGAAATCTGTCACGCGGGCCTGCAGGCCAGCCGCGTGGGTCAATGCCTGATTGAGCGCAGCGTGGCAGGCTATAAGGAGATTGAGTTTGAGGTGCTGCGGGACGGCAAGGGAAACTGCATTACCGTGTGCAGTATGGAAAATATTGACCCGGTGGGCATTCATACGGGAGACAGTATTGTTACGGCTCCGGCGCAGACATTGAGCGATAAAGAGTTTCAGATGCTGAGAAGCTCCGCTATCCGTATTATTGATTCTCTTGGAATAGAGGGCGGCTGCAACGTACAGTATGCGCTCGATACGCGGTCCATGAACTATTATCTGATTGAGGTCAATCCCCGCGTGAGCCGTTCCTCTGCCCTTGCGAGCAAGGCGACGGGCTTCCCGATTGCTAAGACGGCGGCGAAGATCGCCATCGGCTATGGCCTGGATGAAATAAAGAACGGCGTGACGGGAAAGACGTACGCCTGCGCCGAGCCGACGATCGACTATGTTGTGATGAAATTCCCGCGCTGGCCGTTTGATAAGTTTACGGCGGCGGACAAGCAGCTGGGCACGCGGATGAAGGCTACCGGTGAGGTCATGGCGATAGGCTGGAATTTTGAGGCGGCGCTCTTAAAAGCGGTTCGTTCGTTGGAACTGGGATTTGACAGTCTGGAAAGCAAGTTTACGGAAGGTTTTGACAGGGAGGCGCTCATCCAAAATATTAAGGAAAAGGACGACGAGCGTCTGTTCTACATTGCCCAAGCCATGCGTATCGGCGTGACAGACAGGGAGATCAACGAAATTACGGAGATCGACTACTTCTTCCTGAGGAAGATCAGAAACATTGTAGACATGGAGGAGAAGCTGAAGCAATGCGGCACTCCGGACAGAGCCATACTCTTAAAGGCAAAACATATGGGAATAGGAGACAGCGCTATAGCGAGGTATATCGGTAAAACTGAAAATGAGGTGCGCGCCTTGAGGAAGGGACTTAATGTCATGCCCTCCTACAAGACCGTCGATACCTGCTCGGCGGAATTTGAGGCGGTAAGCCCTTATTATTACTCCACCTATGGCGAGGAGAACGAAGCGACGACGCCAAAGAACAAGACGGTCGTCGTACTCGGAAGCGGACCTATCCGCATAGGGCAGGGCGTGGAGTTCGACTACTGCTCGGTTCACAGCGTCTGGGCGCTGAAAAAGGCAGGCTACGATACGGTCATCGTCAACAACAATCCCGAGACAGTCTCTACCGACTTCGACACTTCCGACCGGCTTTACTTTGAGCCGCTTACGCCCGAGGACGTTCTGAACGTGCTGGAGCAGGAGAAGCCTGTCGGCGTCGTCGTGCAGTTCGGCGGTCAAACCGCCATTAAGCTGGCAAAATATGTGGACGCGGCAGGATATAAAATACTGGGTACAGACTTGGAGCATATAGACGCTGCCGAGGATCGGGAGGTCTTTGATGAGGTGCTGGAAAGCATCGGCGTTTCGCGTCCGCAGGGGCTCACCGTATTTACGGAGGATGAGGCGGTTGCTGCGGCGGAGAAACTGGGCTATCCTGTATTGGTGCGGCCGTCCTATGTCTTGGGCGGACAGGGCATGGAAATCGCCTATGAAGAGAAAAATGTCCGCGAGTATATGCGGATTATCGGACGGGCAAAGCAGGAGCATCCTATCCTGATTGACAAATACATGGTCGGCAAGGAGCTGGAGGTGGACGCGGTCTGCGACGGAGAGGACATTCTGATTCCCGGAATCATGGAGCACATCGAACGGGCGGGCGTCCACTCGGGCGACAGCATTTCCGTATATCCGCCGGTTTCGATTCCGGAGTCGAGGATCCGCGAGATCACAGACGTGACCCACAAGCTGGCGAAGGCTTTGAAGGTAGTGGGGCTGATGAATGTGCAGTACGTGATCTCAAAGGATAAGCTGTATGTCATTGAGGTGAATCCGAGGGCAAGCCGAACCGTGCCCTATATCAGTAAGGTTACGGGCGTTCCTTTTATCGACGTGGCGATTGAAACGATATTGGGAAAAAAACTCAAAAGTATTGGCTGCGGCACGGGGCTGCATCCGTCGGGAAAGGTGTTTGCCATCAAGGTGCCGGTGTTCTCCTTTGAAAAGCTGCCGCAGGTGGAGGTGAGCTTGGGGCCGGAGATGAAGTCCACCGGCGAAGTGCTGGGGCTGTCCCGTGATTATAATGAAGCGGTATTCAAGGGACTGATTGCTGCAGGCGTCAATGTGCCTTATGACGGCGGCAAGGTGATCATGACGATTGCAGACCAGAGCAAGCAGGAGAGCATTCCCATCGGCGCAGTGCTGGATTATTTGGGATTTGATATCTATGCGACAGAGGGAACGGCAAACCTTCTGAATTTTAACTTTGTGGCGGCAAATAAGATTGGCAAGTTTGACGGCGCCAGCCCTAATGTAAAAGAATTGATCGAGAGCGATACTGTGAAGCTCATCATCAATACGCCGACAAAGGGCAGGCTGAAAAGCACAGACGGCTTCAGAATACGTCGTATGGCTGTGGAGAGGAGTATTCCCTGCCTGACGTCGCTGGACACGGCAAAGGCGCTGGCGCATTGCCTGAAGCTCAGAAAGAGCGACGCGGATTTGGAACCTTTGGCGCTGCAGGAGCTGAGTGAGTAATGAAGCGGACGGAAGCAAGGGTGGAGAGCAATCGGTTGATTGCGGACAACGCGTATAAAATGGTGATGCACGTCGAGCGCGACATCGTCGACGCGGCGAAACCGGGACAATTTATCCATATAGATGTGCCGGGAAGCGACAGCAGGATTTTGCGCCGTCCAATCAGTATCAACTATATGGACAGCGACAGACTGGCAATCGTCTATGCCGTTGTGGGGGACGGAACCCGACGCCTTACCAGCGTGAGGGAGGGAGAGAAACTGGATATTCTTGCTCCCTTGGGCAATGGGTTTGCCGTGGAAGATGATGCAAAGAAGGTCTGGATTGTCGGCGGCGGAATCGGTGTCGCGCCTATGCTGTTTGCGGCACGGGCCTTTGCAGACAGGGAGGTCGAGGCGTTTTTGGGATACAGAACGCGCACAGCAATCTACGAGACAGAGCTCTTTGACGAGGTGTGCAAATGCGTGACGGTGACGACGGACGACCTGACGCTCGGAAAGCATCGTTTTGTGACAGAGCCGATCAAAGAGAGATTACAGACGGAACGGCCGGACGTCATATTGGCGTGCGGGCCGCTGCCCATGTTTCGCGCGCTGAAAGAGGCGGCGCAGGACGTACCGCTGTATTTGTCTATGGAGCAGCGGATGGGCTGCGGCATGGGGGGCTGTTATACGTGTACGTGTAAGACAAAAAACGGAATGAAGCGGGTGTGTAAGGACGGCCCTGTGTTCCGTGCGGAGGAGGTAGAGCTGTGAATCCGGATATGACAGTGCGTCTTTGCGGTGTGGAGTTCAAAAACCCTGTGATCGGCGCTTCGGGAACGTTTGCATTTGGGCTGGACATGGCGGATTTTTTTGACATCTCCAAAATAGGCGGAATGTCTATGAAGGCGCTGACAATCGAACCTAGGCAGGGAAATGACCCGATCCGCATCGTGGAAACGCCGAGCGGCATATTAAACAGCGTCGGTCTGCAAAATCCGGGTGTTGATGCGTTTATAGAGAATATTCTGCCGCAGATAGAGCATACGGGCATTGTAAAAATCGCTAATGTGGCGGGGCGTGAGGAGAATGATTACTACCGCGTCATTGAAAAGCTGAACGACACCTGTGTGGATATGTTTGAGTTGAACGTGTCATGCCCAAACGTGAAGCACGGCGGCGCGACCTTCGGCACCGATCCGGCGGTGCTGCGGAGCATTACGGAGGGGGCAAAAAGACGGGCGAAAAAGCCGTTGATCGTCAAGCTGACCCCAAACGTGACCAGCATTGCGCAGATGGCAAGGGCTGCGGAGGAGGGCGGAGCGGACGCCGTGTCTCTCATCAACACGCTGACAGGCATGGCGATTGACGTGCGAACGAGACGCCCCGTTCTGGCAAACATAACGGGCGGCCTTTCAGGCCCGTGCGTCAAGCCGGTGGCGCTTCGCATGGTGCGGGAGGTGTATCAGGCGGTCGATATCCCGATTGTCGGCATGGGCGGCATTATGACGGGGGAAGATGCGGCGGAGTTTATGATTGCGGGAGCCAGTCTGGTCATGGTGGGGACAGCAAGCCTTGTGTCGCCGGACGCATGCCTCCGTGTGGCGGAAGAGCTGGAGAGCTTCTGTCGGCAGCAGGAGATTGGCGCTGTCCGGGAGCTGACGGGAACGCTTGCCGTATAAAGGAGGAGACATATGAAAAAGAGAGTGTTGGCGATACTTTTGGCGACAGCAATGTGTTTTTGCGCGATGCCCGCCGCTCGGGCGGCAAAATCCGGCCCGAAAAAGATTCAGGTATATACGCCGGTGATGACGGATAATAAAATGGCCGTGCTGAAGGCAAATATCTCCTTTTACAAGGGGGAGAGAATCAAGAACGTCTATTTTTATTATAAGAAGGCGAATGCAAAAAAATATACGAAGGTAAAGTCCAATCCCAAATCGCTGGGGAGGTATATGAAGCAGGTCACAGGCCTGTCTTACAATACAGAATATGTGTATTACGTTAAAGTTACGACGAACAAAAAGACGTACAAGTCGAAAAAGCTGAAATTTACTACACCGAAAAGGAGAGTGTGGAGCGCGACAGATCCGATCTTTGATACAGTGGAGGAAAAATACGCCTATCTGTTCGGCGGGACGACGACGCCCAAAACGTATAAGCTGGGCAATCCGCCGCCGGGATATTATCTTGACAAAGAGGCAAGAAAACATGTAATCAGCGTGACAGTGCCTGTTTGGCGGATAAAAAATAAAAAATACATCTCGGACACTTGGACATTCAAGATCAACAGAAAGCTGGCGAACAATGTAAAGGCGATTTTTTCCGAAATCTATGACCTCCGATTCCCAATCGCGGACATCACCACCTATAAATTCCGCGCCATTGGAGGGCCGGGTCTGGCAGGCTCCAGAAGCATATCGAAGCACAGTTTCGGCTGTGCCATAGACATTAACAGAAGGGTGAACGGCTACTATATCGGCTATGACGGCAGGGACAAGACAAGCCCGTACTGCCTTACGGACGAAGTGGTGGACGTGTTTAAAAAATATGGCTGGGTCTGGGACGGCGACGCGCCGAAATATGTGGACACCATGCACTTTCAGTATTTGAACGATATTACAGTGACGCCGTAGCCATGCGGCAGCAATAAGAAAAAGGAGACATGACAAGTATGATGACGAAGGAACAGGCACTCAAAATGCTGATGGACAGGGACGCCGTGCTGGAGGGGCATTTTCTGCTGACATCGGGGCGGCACTCCGATAAATACTGTCAGTGCGCCAAGCTGTTCCGCTATGCGGACACATCCGAGCTGATCTGCAAGGAACTGGCAGAGTATTTTAAGGACGGGAAGATCGATATGGTCGTGGGACCGGCGATCGGCGGCATAATCATGGCCTACGAGATGGGGCGGCAGTTGGGCGTCCCCAACATATTTGCGGAACGCGAGAACGGCGAGATGACGCTGCGCCGCGGGTTTACCGTGGAAAAAGGGCAGCGCTGTCTTGTTTGCGAGGACGTGGTGACGACCGGCGGTTCGGTGAAGGAGGTCATTGCGCTGCTGCAATCCATGGGAGCGGAAGTTGTGGGCGTGGGCAGCGTCGTCGACAGGAGCAACGGAAAGGTGGATTTCGGCGTACCGTTCCATGCGGTGCTGTCTATGGAGGTCACCTCTTGGGAGGCGGACGAATGTCCGTTGTGCAGAGCAGGTGCGGGCGCGCCCGTAAAGCCCGGCAGCAGGAGCTTTAAGAAGTAAAAAATAGCTTGCCGCGTTTACGATCCTCTAAATGCCTGTGGCGGTACGTACCTCTGGTTAAGAGGAACGTACCGCCGTGTGCATTTAGAGGAGAAAGCGGCGCACCTATCCGTAAACTAAAAATATGGCAATGCGTCCCCAAAGCCCTTTTGTGTTCTAAGTTTATTAATTATTTCGCCATATTTTAGTATTGACTATTCCGTAAAAGGGTGGTATTTTAATAACAGATGTTAGCACTCGACTAAATAGAGTGCTAATAAAGAAAAGAGAGGAGGCGGCGAAATGATCTCGAGCAGACAGCTTATGATATTGCAGTCGATTATCGACGATTATATTCTGACGGGTGTTCCCGTGGGTTCGCGCACACTCTCAAAGCGCATGGAGGGCAGCCTGTCGTCGGCTACCATACGGAACGAAATGGCAGATCTGGAGGACGAGGGATATCTGGAGCAGCCGCACACGTCTGCGGGGCGTATGCCGACGGAAAAGGCATACAGACTTTACGTGGATACGCTGATGCGTGTCAACAAGCTGAATGCCGAAGAACTGCGCACCATACGCAAGTATTTTTCCAGCCAGATGGACGAGATCGACAATGTGGTCGCTACGGCTGCAAAGGCGCTGTCAGACCTGACGCATATGACGTCGGTCGTAATCGTTCCGGAACTGAAGGGTCTGACGATCAAGCGCATCCAGATCGTCCGCATGAGCGGAAGAAGGGCGTTAATGCTCATCGTCTTTGCCAATGGTAAGGTAAAGGACGAGATGATCGACATCGACGAGAGTATGGACGACGAATATCTGGAAATGCTCTCCAGGGTGATTACGGAACGGGTGGCGGACGTACCGCTGGAGGAAGCCGTAGGTGCGGTGAGAAGCCTTTCGGATACGGATATGTGGCAGCATAGAGAGTTCCTCATGAAGCTGATCAATGCCGTGGCCGAAAGCCGCGATATTTCCAAGGAAGTCGTTTTCGGCGGCGCGGGGAATATACTGAACCATCCCGAGCTGAGGGATATTGATAAGGCGCGCCAGTTTTTGGAGCTGTTGGACACAAAGGACGCCATATATAATATGTTCAGAAGGGCTGCGAATATGGAATTTACCATCCGCATTGGCAACGAGAACGAGTTTGACCAGCTGAAGGATATGAGCGTAGTGACCGCAACCTACCGCATAGGAGACAGGGATATGGGCACCTTCGGCATTATCGGTCCGACACGTATGGATTACGGCAAGGTTGTATCGCTGATGAAAGGAATCAGCGTCAGCATGAATAAAATTATAGATAATTTGCTGGCGGGAGATAAATAAGGAGGATAAAGATGGCAAAGGCTAAGGAAATGGACAATGAAAAGAAGCAGGAGGAAACGCCTGATATAGAAAACAGCGAGGAAACCGAACAGGCGCAGGAGTGTGGGGAAGCGGAAAGCAGAGAAGAGGATTCTCCGCTGGATAAAGCCCTGAAGGAAAAAGAGGAATATTTAAATGCGCTGCTGCGTGAAAGAGCTGATTTTGAGAACTTTAAAAAGCGCAATGCCATTGCGACAGCGAGAGCCTATACGGACGGCAGGATAGACGCGGTGACGGCAATTCTGCCCGTGATAGACAATCTGGAGCGCGCCGTGGCAAGCACCGGAGAGGAAAGTGCTATTAAAGAAGGCGTGGAGATGGTGCTGCGCCAGATGACAGACGTGTTGAAATCTCTCGATGTGGAAGAGATTGCGGCGCAGGGGGAAAAATTTGATCCCAATCTGCACAATGCAGTGATGCAGGAGGACGGCGAAGACGGCGAGGAGAGCGACACGGTCAAAGAAGTGCTGATGAAGGGGTATAAGACGAAGGATAAGGTCTTACGCCACAGCATGGTGAAAGTAGTAAAATAAGAAATTATTTAGGAGGATATATATTATGGGAAAGATAATAGGCATAGACTTGGGAACAACAAACAGCTGCGTGGCGGTCATGGAGGGCGGAGAGCCTGTCGTGATTCCCAACGCAGAGGGAGCGAGAACGACATCGTCCGTAGTCGCGTTTACAAAAGACGGTGAGCGGCTTGTGGGTCAGGTGGCAAAGCGGCAGGCGGTCACAAACCACGAGAATACCGTTGCATCCATTAAAAGAGATATGGGAACGGACAGACGTGTAACCATAAACGGAAAGAACTATTCTCCGCAGGAGATTTCGGCAATGATTCTGGCAAAGCTGAAGGCAGACGCCGAGAGTTATCTGGGCGAGACGGTGACGGAGGCGGTTATCACAGTGCCTGCGTACTTTTCCGACGCACAGCGCCAAGCGACAAAGGACGCCGGAAAAATTGCAGGACTTGACGTAAAACGCATCGTGAACGAGCCGACAGCGGCAGCCCTGTCCTATGGACTGGATAAGGAACAGAGCCAGAAGATTTTGGTCTACGATCTGGGCGGCGGTACATTCGACGTATCCCTGCTGGAAATCGGGGACGGTGTTATCGAAGTTTTGGCAACAAACGGAAACAACCGTTTGGGCGGCGATGATTTTGACCAGAAGATTATGGACTGGATCGTCAGCGAATACAAAAAGGACAGCGGTATCGACCTGTCCAAGGACAATGCTGCAATGCAGAGACTTAAAGAGGCGGCGGAAAAGGCCAAGATAGATTTGTCCGGCGTGATGCAGACCAACATCAACCTCCCGTTCATTACGATGGATGCCTCCGGACCGAAGCATCTGGATATGACGCTGACGAGAGCGAAGTTTGACGAGCTGACCAGCGATTTGGTGGAAAAGACAGAAGGGCCGACCAAGAAGGCGCTGAACGATGCGGGACTGAGCGCGTCGGAGGTTGACAAGATTATTCTGGTAGGCGGTTCCTCCCGTATACCGGCCGTTCAGGAGATGGTAAAGCGCATTACCGGAAAAGAGCCGTTTAAGGGAATTAACCCGGACGAGTGCGTTGCTCTCGGCGCTGCAATTCAGGCGGGCGTTTTGGGCGGCGAAGTGAAGGATGTGCTGCTGCTGGATGTTACGCCGCTGTCTTTGGGCATTGAAACGCTGGGTGGTGTATGTACAAGGCTGATCGACCGCAACACCACGATACCGGCGAAAAAGAGCCAAGTGTTCTCAACGGCTGCCGACGGACAGACCAGTGTGGAAATACACGTTCTGCAGGGTGAGCGTGAAATGGCCGGCGACAACAAGACATTGGGACGGTTTACGTTGACCGGAATTCCGGCGGCGCCCCGCGGTGTGCCGCAGATTGAGGTAACCTTTGATATCGACGCCAATGGCATCGTGCACGTATCCGCAAAGGATCTGGGAACGGGACGTTCGCAGGATATCACGATCACGGCGTCTACCAATATGAGTGACGACGAGATTGACAAGGCTGTCAAGGAAGCTGAGCAGTTTGCCGCAGAGGATAAGAAAAAGAAGGAAGACATTGAGGTCAGAAATAACGGTGACTCTCTTGTATACCAGACGGAAAAGACGATGAAGGATTTGGGCGACAAGATTTCGGCAGACGACAGAAAAAATCTGGAGGCTAAGGTTGCGGATCTGAAGAAGGCTCTTGAGGGAACGGACAGCGCAATGATTAAAACAGCTACCGAAACGCTGACACAGGCGTCTTATGAGGTGTTCGGCAAGGCTTATCAGGCGCAGCAGGGAGCCGGTGCGCAGGGCGCGGGCCCGGATATGGGCGGCGCGAATGCCGGTGCGCAGGGTGCGGCTGACGACAATGTGGTAGATGCCGACTATGAAGTAGTGGACGACGACGAGAAAAAGTAGTAGAATAATACAACAGAGTTTTGAAGCGATGAGCAGCACCCCCTGCGGGTACTGCTTCTTCGCGGTTAATGGGGCAAAACTTTGACCGATGCGGAGAGGGTTTTGCCAATGGGGGAAATGGATTTGGCAGAGAAGGATTATTACGCTACATTAGGGGTGGATAAAGGCGCCGGCGCCGATGAAATCAAAAGGGCATACCGTCAGCTGGCGAAGAAATACCATCCTGATATGAACAAAGACGACGAGAATGCAGCGCAGAAATTCAAGGAGATCAATGAGGCATATCAGATATTGGGTGATGAACAGAAGCGCGCCCAGTACGACCAGTTTGGCTCGGCGGCATTTGACGGTACCGGCGGGGCAGGCGGCTTTGGCGGTTTTGGAGATTTCGGCGGTTTTGGCGATATTTTTGAGTCGTTTTTCGGCGGGGGCGGCAGCAGACAGCGGCGCAGCGGCCCAATGCGCGGCGCTGATGCGGAGAGCAGGATCAACATCACGTTTGAGGAAGCGGCCTTTGGCGTTAAGAAAGACGTGACCGTATCCCGCAGAGAAAAGTGTGACAAATGCGGCGGTTCGGGTGCAAAAGAGGGCAGCAATGTGAAAACATGCCCCCAGTGCGGCGGCAGCGGGCAGATTCGTCAGGAACAGAGAACCATGCTTGGAAGCTTTATGAACGTGACGACGTGTCCGACTTGTCACGGAGAGGGGAAAGTGATCGAGGAACCCTGCGAGCAGTGCCACGGATCGGGCTGGAATATGAAGACGCGAACGATTTCGGTAAATGTGCCGGCGGGTATAGACGACGGTCAGATTCTGACGATGTCCGGCCAAGGCGACTGTGGGCTGCGCGGAGGCCCGCCGGGAGATCTGCACGTATATGTGACGGTGCGAAAGCATAAACTATTTACAAGAGACGGCGTCAACCTTTATATGGACATGGATGTGAGTTTTGCCCAGGCAGCGCTGGGCGGGGATTGCGAGGTGCCCACGCTGGACGGAAAGGTGAAATACTCGATTCCGGCAGGAACGCAAAGCGGGACAACGTTCCGGCTTCGCGAAAAGGGCATAAAATATCTGCGCAGCGACCGCCATGGCGATATGTTTGTAAAGATGAATGTGGTTGTGCCGCGTAAACTGACAGACAGGCAAAAGGAATTGCTTCTGGAATTTGAGGGGATTAAACCCACAAAGGAATATAAAAAGGGAAAAGGCTTTTTCGGCGGAGGAAAGTAACCGATGAAGATGAAGCAAAGAGAAATACTGAATAGTCTGGCTCTCGATTTTGCGCGGGACGGAGAAATAAATTACGCTGAGAGAAAAGTCAGTGAGATCAAGGCGGCTGTTCGGGACTATCTGAAGTTGTCAGGAATGAAGGGCTATATCATAGGACTGTCCGGTGGAATAGACAGTTTTGCGGCAGCTGCGCTCGTTGCAGATGGGGTGAAAGAAATAGGAGCACCGCTTTATATGCTGCTGATGCCCAACGGCATTCAAAGCGATATGGATGATGCAGGCGAATGCAGAGATGCTCTTATGGGGCGTTTTGACAATGTTATCAGCGAAACGGTGTCCATAGAAAACGCATATCAGGGCGTTGTGCGGGACATCCGGGACAGCGAACTGTTCAGAGCGGACAACAAATACGCTCTCGGCAATACACAGGCAAGGCTGCGGATGGTTGAGCAGTATGCGTTGGGAGAAGGGCTGCTCGTCGTGGGCACGGATCATGCGACGGAGAACGTCACCGGTTATTATACAAAATACGGAGACGGCGGAAGCGACTTTAATCCGCTGGACGGTCTGTTAAAGCCGGATATTTACGCAATCGCAAAGCTGTACGGTGCGCCGGACTGTGTGATGAATAAAAAACCGGCGGCAGGTCTTGGAATATCTGCGTCGGACGAGGAGGAGCTTGGCCTTACCTATGACGAGATAGCGGCATATCTCATGGGAAATATCATAGAGAAGGAAAAAATGCAGCGGATCGCCTCGCTCTATGACAAGGCAAAGCACAAGCGGCATATGCCTGCGTCTCCCATGAACGATTGGTGGAGACAGGGCAGAGGGCCGGTAACCCATGTGGTGATCGACATGGTATATGATTTTATCGACGGGACACTGGCCTGCGGGCATGCAGAAGAAGCAGTAAAATATGCGGCGGAATATATAGATGCACATCCCCAAATGAGAGTGTTGTATGTCCGGGATTTGCATCCGGCAGATCACTGCTCGTTTCAGGAGCAGGGAGGCCTGTGGCCTGCCCACGCGGTGAAGGGTACAAAAGGGTGTGAACTGCATAAAAGCTTTTATCACTTGAAAAAGACGATCAATACCCCTATTGTGCGGTATAATGTATTTACGAAGGGAATTGACAGCACAAAAGAGGAGTATTCCGGTCTCAATGCCGGAAACGATCAGTATGGGGCGCTCAAGTATAATATTACGCCGGACGTGGTGATCAGCGGTATGGCGACGGAATACTGTATAAAGGAAACGGTGGGAGATCTTTTGAAAAACGGCTTCAACGTCTCTGTTTTGAAAAACGGCTTGGGCTTTGTGGAAGAAAACGCCCATGTGGAAGCGCTGGCGGAGATGGAAGCGCTCGGGGCAAGGATAATCTGACATACAGGTCATATTGTGAGACAAAAGGGGGAGGGCTCACAGCCTGCCCCCTTTTACAATGCAGAAATATCCGGGCGAAGGAGAGCATACATACAATAATCCAATAGTTCGCCGTTTTTAAATACGCCGTTTTTCATAACGCCCTCCAACAGAAATCCATTTTTTTCCAGAACGCGGCGCGAACCAATATTGCCGGAAAAGGGCTCGGCAAAGATTCGAACAATGTCCCAACGGGTGAATGCCTTTTGACAGATTTGTGCTACAGCTGCGCTCATGATGCCGCGGCTCCAGTATTCCTCTCCCAACCAGTATCCCAGTTCGGCGCTCTTTTGATAGACGTCATCCATGCGAAATACGCCGATGCTTCCCGCTGCGCCGCCGCCGATTTCGATAGCGAGACAAATGCTGCTTTCACGGCTGGCGCAAAGACATGAATTGATGTACTGTTCCGCATCCTTTAACCCATAGGGATGGGGAAAGACATCCCGCAAATTGCGGGCAATTTTTGCATTGTCGGCATGCTTTGCGGCGTTCGGTGCATCGTCCGGCCGCCATTCGCGAAGCAAAAAATCCATTGCAAAACCTCCGTTGTCTGCGGCTGCTCTTGTCCGGCCGCTGTGTGAATTTTGTTGGTATGATTATAGCATAAATGTCGGAGAGCAGCATAGTCGTATATGCCGGTATGGGAAAAATCGAACTGTTTTGTTGACAAATGGGGGCAATTTTTGTAAGATCACAGTGAGGTGTATTGAAAATGAGTAAAGCTGCCGTAATTGCCTTGGATGATATTCAGAAAAAAACAATGTGCTGCGCTCTGGAACAGGCGGGAATTGACGCTGTGGTGTTCCCGAGCTACGGTTCTGCCTTAAAAACCGTGAATGAAGAGATTAAGATCTTTATTATAGAGGCAAATTGCTATGACGTGGGAGCAATTGAGTTTATAGAGGCGGCGGCGCATGTGTCGGCGGTGATTGTCGTGGCGGAGGGAATGGGCGCGTCCGTTTTGGAAAAACAGCTGGAGGACAGCGGCGTAATCGTGCTGGAGGCGCCTGTATCAAGAGACGTTGCACTGCAGACGATCAAGATTGCGGGCACACTGCTTTCGCGGCTGGCACTGCTCGAAAAGGAAAACAAGGCCCTGCGGGAAAAGCTGGACGACCTGAAGATTGTAAACAGGGCAAAGCTTTGTCTGGTGACGCGCCTCAGCATGAGCGAGACACAGGCGCACAAATTTATTCTGCGCCGCGCCATGGATTCCAGAACGTCGGCGAGAGAAGTGTCCGAAGGTATTATCAAGACTTACGAATTTTAAAAATACCCTTTACAATGCGCATTGCGTGTGCTAAAATTATCTTTGTGTTTCGGTTATCCCTTTACAGTGTTTGGCGAATACCTGACGTCTTACTCGGTTTGGGGATCAGAAGCCGCCGCAGAAAAAGCGCGGCTGCAATAGTTTTTGAAAAAACGGAGGTAAACAAAAATGATCGACAAGGAAGCAATTATCAAGGAATACGCAATTCATGAAGGAGATACAGGTTCGCCTGAGGTGCAGGTAGCGCTGCTGACAGCCCGTATTAACCATCTGAATGAGCATTTCAAAACACATGAGCATGATTTTCATTCCAGACGCGGCCTTCTGAAAATGGTAGGCGCAAGAAAAGGCCTGCTCAACTATCTCAAGAGCAAGGACATTACGAGATACAGAGAGCTGATCGCAAAACTGGGCCTGAGAAAATAGCTTTTTTACAGCGGAGCGGCGTAAGGCCGCTCCTATTTATAATTTTGTTTCTCATAAGGAAGAATAATATAGATTGGCGAGGAGCCAGAGAGGACGAAAAATGGAGAACCACGTATTCAAAATGGAGGTCGGCGGCAGAGAGGTCGTCGTAGAATCCGGCAAGTATTGCGGACAGGCCACCGGAAGCTGCACGGTACGCTGCGGCGATACGGTTGTGATGGTGTCGGCTACGGCATCGGAAAAGCCCAGGGACGGAATAGATTTCTTTCCCCTGAGCATTGAGTTTGAAGAGAAAATGTACTCGGTGGGCAAGATACCGGGAGGCTTTATAAAAAGAGAAGGGAGGCCGTCTGAAAAGGCTGTGCTTTCATGCCGCCTGATTGACAGGCCGCTGCGCCCCCTGTTCCCAAAGGGATTTAGGAACGATGTACAGGTGATTGCGACGGTGTTGTCCGTAGAGCCTGACATTCCCCCGGAAATCTGGGCGATGGTGGGAAGCTCGGTTGCGCTGTCTATTTCGGGATTGCCTTTTGCAGGGCCGACAGGTTCTGTGGTTGTCGGAATGATCGACGGGGAGTATGTGCTGAACCCGAACTCTGAACAGAGGGAGAAGAGCGATCTGCACCTGACCGTTTCGGGAACGAAGGATGCGGTTATGATGGTTGAGGCGGGCGCCAACGAAATATCGGAAGATGAGATGCTGGGCGCTATCCTGTTTGCCCATGAGGAAATTAAGAAGATATGCGCCTTTATTCAGGGTATCAAGGACGAGATTGGAAAGCCGGATTTCGAGTACGAAATGCACGAAATCCCCGAAGAGCTGGATGCAGCCGTGAGAGAAAAGTTCTATGACAGAATGGTATGGGCCATGGAGCCGTTCGACAGGAAGGAACGCAGCGAGCGCGAAGCTGCCGTAAAGGCTGAGGCGGTGGAGTATTTTACAGAACAGTTCCCCGAAGGCAGGGCAGATATTGAAGACAGCCTTTATTATACGATGAAGGAGATTGTCAGAAAGAAAATCGTGCATGACGGCGTTCGTCCCGACGGCAGAGGATATGAGGATGTGCGCCCCATATGGTGCGAGACGGGCATTTTGCCCCGCACGCATGGCAGCGCTGTATTTACCCGTGGCGAGACGCAGGTAATGGATATCGTTACGTTGGGGCCGATAGGTGATGGACAGACGTTGGACGGCATTTCAGAGGATACATTCAAGAGATATATGCACCAGTACAATATGCCGCCGTTCTCCACAGGCGAAGCGCGGCCTATCAGAAGTGCAAACAGGCGCGAGATTGGACACGGCGCACTGGCTGAGAGAGCAATTTCCCCTATGCTGCCCGGTGAGGATGAGTTCCCCTATGCGATTCGTGCGGTTTCAGAGGTGCTTTCCTCCAATGGCTCTACATCCCAGGCCAGCGTATGCGCCAGTTCTCTGGCGTTGATGGATGCGGGCGTGCCGATGAAAAAGCCGGTTGCCGGAACGGCGATGGGTCTGATCAAGGATGAGGAAAAGGTTGTCGTGCTGACCGATATTCAGGGCCTTGAGGACTT
>QAKS01000039.1 GCA_003343685.1 Clostridiales bacterium
GGAATTGGCGCAGGAACTGACGCGAAAGCTGGAGCCGGGAGACGTGATCGGTCTTGACGGCGATCTTGGCGCGGGAAAGACGGTGTTTGTAAAAGGCTTGGCGCGGGGGCTGGGCATAGCGGCGAATATCAAAAGCCCCACGTTTAATCTGGTCAGGAGCTATGAGGGCAGGCTGCCTTTGTTTCATTTTGATATTTACAGAATCGACGATACTGCGGAGCTGCTTGAAATCGGTTTTTCGGAGTATTTTGAAAAGGGCGGCGCAGTCGTGGTGGAATGGGCGGAAAAGGCGGAAGAGCTTATGCCGGATAACACGTTCTGGATCAGCATAAGGCGTACCGGAGATGACACGAGAAGGATAGTTGGAAGACGTGAACGATAAACTTATATTATCTATAGACACCTCAGGTCGGGCGTGTTCGGTTGCGATTGGCCGCGGCGGGAGAATATACGGAAGCGAATATGCGGATACGGATATGACGATGCACTCGCGTACTGTTATGAAAATGATTGACCATGTGCTGACCCGGACGGGGAGAACAACGGGCGACATTGATGTGTTTGCGGCAAACGTAGGACCGGGCTCCTTTACCGGCGTTCGCATCGGTATCTGTACGGCAAAGGGTCTGGCAAAGGCGGCAGAAAAAAAGGTCTTTTCCGCAGATGCTTTGGACGCGCTGGCGATAGGCGCCGGCGTTGGAGCGGAAAACATCTGCGCGATGATTGACGCGGGCAGAGGGGAAGCCTATTACGCTTTCTACCAACACGGGGAAAAAACGGTTTTCGACGAGGCCGCGCCGATTGAAGAAATATTGAGACAGATTAACGCGCCGACGGTGTTTGCAGGAGACGGCGCGGAGGTTTACAGAACGATAATAGAAGAATATGTAGAGGGAGCCGCTTTTGCCCGCAAAAATCAGACCCGTGCCGAGGATATCTGTATTTTGGCGGCGATGGCGGATGAAAGCCGCTTTACGGAGCCGGAGCAGATGAGCGCTAATTATATACGTGAGTCCGGTGCGGTCAGAAAGAAATGTGGAGATAGATAATGGCCAAAGTTGTGATCAAACGAGCTGACGAAAGATATCTGCCGGACATCTGCGAGCTGGAAAAGCTGTGCTTTAAAACACCGTGGCCTGTGGAAGTGCTCTATGAGGATATATGCGTTTCCCATCATCTGTATTATGTCATACTGGAAAACGACAAGGTAGTGGGGTATGCGGGAATGTGGCTCATACTTGATGAGGCGCATATCAACAACATTTGCGTACACCCCTCCTACAGGTGCAGGGGATATGGAAAAATGCTGGTACACAGGCTGATACGCGCCGCGTATAAATACGGCGGGGACAGCATAACTCTGGAGGTAAGAAAGTCAAACCTGACAGCGCTGACGCTTTACAAAAGCCTTGGCTTTGAAGAAGAGGGCGTACGGAAGGGCTATTATCAGGATACGGGAGAGGACGCCATCATCATGTGGAAGCAGGGGCTTCAGATGGAAAACCAGTGGAAGGGTGAAGAGGCCGACTGATGCAGATGATGATCGAAGGATTGAATATCAATTATATCGTCCGGGGTGAAGGCAGGCCGGTGCTGCTGCTGCACGGATGGGGTGCCTGTATCGGTAGTTTTGCCCCTGTCACGGAGGAACTCGCGCACCATAGAAAGGTATACGTGCTCGATTTTCCGGGTTTCGGTGAAAGCGATACACCCGCAGAGCCGATGACAGTAGCCGATTATGCGCGCCTTACGGCAAAGTTCATCGAGGAGGCGGACATTCGCGGTACAGATGTGATCTGCCATAGCTTTGGCGGCAGGGTGACGATCGTGCTGGCGGCGACACGGCCGGAGCTGGTCGGCAGACTGATCTTTACGGATGCAGCGGGACTTAGGAAAAAGCGTACCGCCCGCTATTACACAAAGGTATACGGCTATAAGCTTATGAAACGGTGTGCGAAAAGCGGCTTTATGAAAAAGACCATGAAACTGTTTGGCATTGATGTCGAGAAGAGAGTAGCGAATGCCGGCTCGGAGGACTACAAGAAGCTGTCCGGCGCAATGCGCGCTACGTTTGTCAATGTGGTGAATGAAGATCTGCGCCGCTATCTGCGGGACATCAAGTCTCCGTCGCTCATGATCTACGGGGAGAACGATTCCGATACGCCGGTTTATTTCGGAGAAATTATGGAAAAGGAAATTGCCGACAGCGGATTGTGCGTATTGAAAAATGCCGGGCATTTTTCCTACCTCGACCAGTTCCCGCAATATATGAGAATTGTAAAAGTATTTTTGGAGGTCGCTCAATGATTTTGAGTATCATAGCAACGGTTTTGCTCGGGGTGTTTGTATTTTTAGCGTCCCTGACCTGCTGCCATATGTTTCAGCTGGAGGGCTATAAGACGAGCGGATACGGAAGATGGCTCAGCCATACGGGCCTTTCAAAATACTGGGCTGTGCTCATTTTGGCTGCGCTTTATTTGGGCGCGACCTATGCAGCGCTGGCTGTTCAGGGAATGTTGGGCGTCATTGTCAGCATCGTCTGTATGGCGGGCTTTGCAGCATTGGGGCTGTATTATCTCAGCGCTATGCGCGTAAAAAATGCAAAAAAACTGCTGGTTTATACGGCGCGCGTCAAGAGAATGCTCATAACAGAGGGCATTGTCATTGCGGCGCTTTGTGCGGCAGGCTATGCGGCAGGCGTGATGCTTACGGCGGTTATTCTGCTGTTTACGCCCTTTTGGATTGCGGCGGCGAACTGGATTAACAAACCGATTGAAAAAGCAGTATGCAGCCACTATTTGAACGACGCGAAGAGAAAGTTGGCGGCGCGGGACGATCTCATCAAAATAGCTATTACGGGCAGCTACGGAAAGACGAGTACAAAGTTTATCCTAGGGGCGATTCTGGGGGCGAAATTTGACGTGCTTGTACCGCCGTCCAGCTATAACACGCCCATGGGTCTTACCCGCGTGATACGAGAGCAGATGACCGACGGCAACCAGGTTATGATTGCGGAGATGGGCGCGAAACATATAGGCGATATTGCGGAACTGGTGGAGCTGATTCGCCCGCAATACGGTCTTATCACGTCTGTGGGACCGCAGCATTTGGAGACGTTTAAAAATATAAAAAATGTAGCGAAAACAAAGTATGAGTTGATTGAGGGCCTGCCGGAGGACGGTGTGGCATTTTTTCCGGACGACGGCGGCATTACAAAGCGCATGTACGACAATACGGAGATGGAAAAACGGCTGTTTTCCGTCGACCAAGGCGGCGACGTATGGGCGGAAGAGATCGCGGTGGGTAACTTCGGCAGTCGCTTTACGGCCTGCTTTAAGAGCGGAGAGAGAATCCCCGTCGAGACAAAGCTGCTGGGGCGGCACAACATTCAGAATGTGTTGGGCGGTATTGCTGTAGCAAAGGAGCTGGGCATGACGCCGGAGGAGATTGCCGAGGGGACAAAGCGCATAGAGCCGGTGGAGCACAGGCTCCAGATCATCCCCACAACAAACGGCATTACAGTGATAGACGACGCCTTTAATGCAAATCCTGCGGGGACGCGGGTGGCGATGGAGGTGCTGCGGCAGTTTGGCGGCAGAAAGATCGTTGTGACGCCGGGCATGGTGGAGCTGGGCAGCGAGGAGGAGGCCGAAAACAGGAAATTCGGCGAAAACATGGCGAAGGCAGCGGATATTGTCTATCTGATCGGGCGTAAACATACAAGACCCATTTATGAAGGACTGGTAAACGCCGGTTTTGACGAGGGCGCTATCGTCGTGATGGATTCACTTGACGGGGCGACCAGAGCGATGGGGCCGATTTTACGGGCAGGGGATGTGCTTTTATATGAAAACGACCTGCCGGACAACTACAACGAATAGGAACCAAGCCGGGGGCGCTTCCCCGGCTGTGATAATTTTAAGCTATGCTGGAGGAAAAAATGAAAAAACTGGCTGTGTTTTTTGGAGGGCGAAGCTCTGAGCACGACGTTTCCATTATCACGGGGACGCAGCTCATTGAAAATGCGGATAAAAGCAAATATGAGATCATTCCCGTCTATATTGCAGGCGACGGCGTATGGTATTCCGGCGAAGCGCTGAAAAGCGTGGCGTTTTATAAAAAGCCCGATTTCAAGGGAAAGGGTGTGCACAAGGTGTTTTTTTCGCCCGTCCCGACAGAGGGTGTACTGCTGGAGGAGACGCGCCGCGGAGTGAAGGAATACGCGAAGATAGATGTGGCTGTGCTGGCGATGCACGGCATGCACGGCGAGGATGGAACCCTGCAGGGGCTGCTGGAGCTGGCGGATATTCCCTACACCAGCGCCGGCGTCACAGGCAGCGCAGTGGGGATGGATAAGGTCGTGATGAAGGCGGCGTTCAAGGGGCTTGGCTTCCCGACGCTGCCCAGCGTCTATTTCGATCGGAACAGCTTTTTCGCCGACGAGGACAAATACCTCGATATGGCGGGTCAGGTCATCGGCTATCCGGCGATTGTCAAGCCGGCGAATCTGGGCAGCAGCATCGGCATTACGATGGCGCATGACCGGGACGAGCTGAAAAGAGCGCTCTATGTGGCGGCGAATTTTGACAGGCGCATTCTGGTGGAAAAGGGCGTGACGGACATGATGGAGATTAACTGCGCCGTGCTGGGCATGGGAAGCAATGCCAAGGCCAGCGTTTTGGAACAGCCGCTTTCCGGCGGAGAAATATTGGATTTCAGCGACAAGTATCTTTCGTCCGGCGGACAGTCAAAGGGGATGAAATCTCTGGGCCGCAAAATTCCGGCGGATATTCCGGAGGAGATGGCAGACCGTATCCGTCAGCTCTCTCTCGATATTTTCGACACACTGGACATGAAGGGCGTCGTGCGGATCGACTATATTATCGACAAAGCGACCAACACCCTCTATGTCAACGAAGCAAACACGATCCCCGGCTCCTTTGCCTTTTACCTTTTTGAGCCGATGGGGATCAAATACAGCGAGCTGATCGACACACTGGTGGAGTGTGCGCTGGCGCGTGCGGCGGAAAAGAGGAGCTGTGAATTTTCCTTTGACTCCGAAATCCTGAAAAAGGCGGGAACCGGCGCCAAAGGAGTCAAAGGCGCTAAAGGTGTCAAGTAAAAAACCTTGACAGATGTGGACGCCTGTGGTATGATACAGGGCGTGAAGGATTTTGACGTATGTATTTTGATTGATATTTACGGCGGACTTCTGACAGAGAAACAGAGGGACGCCGTTGCCATGTACCACGAGCTGGACTATTCTCTTTCCGAGATCGCCGAAAACCTGTCTATTACAAGACAGGCGGCAAACGACGCTGTGAAGCGGGGGGAAGCGAGGCTCAGGGAGTTTGAAGCGGCTCTCGGCGTGCGGGAAAAATATGCCCGAACGGAGGCCGTGATTGACAGACTGATGGAAGGCGACGATGCAGCGAAAAGCGCCGCGCGTGAATTGATGGATATTTGGGGAGATACCGATGGCATTTGAGGGACTGGCCGATAAACTGCAAAACGTATTCAGAAAGCTGACCGGAAAGGGAAAGCTCTCCGAGGCTGATATCAAAGCGGCGATGCGCGAGGTCAAGCTGGCGCTTTTGGAAGCCGACGTCAACTTTATGGTGGTAAAAAAGTTTGTCAGGGACGTGTCTGAAAAGGCCGTCGGCAAGGAGGTTCTCGAGAGCCTGACGCCGGGTCAGCAGGTGATCAAGATCGTCAATGACCAGATGATAGAACTGCTGGGCTCCAAGGTGAGCGATATTAAAATTGCCAGTCAGCCGCCTACTGTCATTTTGATGGCGGGTTTGCAGGGCGCGGGCAAGACGACCATGTGCGGAAAACTTTGCAAATACTTCCGGAAAAAAGGCAAGAAGCCGCTTTTGGTGGCGTGCGACGTGCATCGTCCGGCAGCCATTGACCAGCTGAAGGTAGTCGGCGGCAGCGTCGACACGCCGGTATATGAGGAGGGGCAGAAAAACCCTGCAAAAATCTATAAAAACGCGCTGAAACAGGCAAAAAAGAACGGCAATGATCTGATTATTGTGGATACGTCGGGCCGCCTGCATATTGATGAAGACATGATGGGCGAACTGAAGGAACTGAAGAATGAGGCGCAGCCTGATGAGACGCTGCTGGTCATAGACGCTATGACAGGGCAGGACGCCGTAAACGCAGCCAAGACCTTTAACGAGGACATCGAGCTGACAGGCGTTATCCTGACAAAGGTAGACGGCGATACGCGCGGCGGTGCGGCGCTGTCTGTCAAGGAGGTAACGGGAAAGCCCATCAAGTTTATCGGTGTGGGCGAGAAAATGGACGATATCGAGCCGTTTTATCCCGACAGGATGGCCTCCCGCATACTGGGAATGGGCGATGTGCTATCGCTGATAGAAAAGGCGGAGCAGGCGTTTGATGCGAAAAAAGCAAAGGAGCTGGAGTCGAAAATCCGCTCCGCAGAGCTTGATCTGAACGATTTTCTGGATCAGATGCAGCAGCTCAAAAACATGGGCTCCATGCAGGATGTTCTGGCGATGATGCCGGGAGGGAATAAGCTGTCTGCAGCGGCCGTGGACGAAAAGGCGCTCGCACGCACGGAGGCTATCGTTAAATCCATGACGATGAAGGAGCGAAAGAATCCGTCTGTTATCAATGGAAGCCGCAGGAAGCGTATTGCCGCAGGAAGCGGCACGACGATTCAGGACGTAAACAGGCTGCTTTCGCAGTTTGAGCAGATGAAGAAGATGATGAAGCAGCTTTCCGGCGGTGGGAAACGGCGGAAAAAAGGGATGATGGGCCTGCCTTTTTAGCGTAGGATTATCAATAAATTAAAGAAAACAGGTTATTTGGGAGGAAATTATGGCAGTAAAGATCAGAATGAAGAGAATGGGAAGCAAGAAAAACCCCTTTTACAGACTGGTGGTAGCGGACAGTCGCTCGCCCCGCGACGGTCGGTTTATTGAGGAGCTGGGTTACTACAATCCGTTGACAAAAGAACTGAATCTGGATAAAGAGAAGGCTGCGGACTGGGTAGCTAAGGGTGCTCAGCCGACAGATACCGTTCGCGCACTACTGAAAAAGGACGGAGCGATACAGTAAGCTGACGGAAAGGAAAATCTTATGCAGGAATTAGTAGAATATTTGGCTAAATCCCTGGTAGACGAGCCCGAAAAGGTTCGGGTGAAGACGGTGGAAAAAGACGATGTCGTCGTCATAGAACTCAATGTGGCGGAGGGCGACATGGGTAAGGTCATCGGCAAGCAGGGAAGAATCGCCAAAGCCATAAGGACGGTGGTAAAAGCAGCGTCCACCAAGGAACATAAGAAGTACACGGTAGAGATTATCTGATGGATTATTTGGAACTCGGTCAGATCGTGAAGCCGCAGGGAATCAAGGGCGAAGTGAAACTTCGCCCTTTTGTAGATGACTTGGCGCGGTTTGGGGAGCTGGACCACATTTATGTAAAAACAAAGGGAGGCTTTGAGAGACGCGCAGTCGAAAAGACGTGGGTCTATAAGGGCTTTGCCTTCCTGAAAATAGAAGGAATCGACGACAGAAATACCGCCGAACTGTGGCGGCGGGCATACCTGTATATCGACAGAGGGAGCGCCGCACCGCTCCCGGAGGGAAGTAATTATATTGCCGACTTGCTCGGTCTGGAGGCGGTCACTGAGGACGGAATCTCACTTGGCCATATAGAAGAAATCACAAATACGGGCGGAGTGGATATCTATTCTGTAGCGGGAGAGAGGCCGTTTTTGTTTCCCAAGGCTCCGGGCGTGGTGGTAAAAGCCGACATTGCGGCCGGTCAACTGATTCTGGACGGAAAACGCCTTGCGGAGGTACGGGTGGATGCTTGACTTCAATGTGCTGACGATCTTTCCGGAGATGTTTGAATCTTTTATAGGCGCCAGTATTTTGAAAAGGGCGATTGAGGCCGGACTGGTGCGGGTGGAAACCCACGATTTTCGGGAGTTCACGCAGGATAAGCACAGGCGCGTGGACGACTATCCATTTGGCGGCGGAGCCGGTATGCTGATTGCGGCGCAGAGTGTGGTGGATTGTATGGAAAGCCTGCCGAAAAGCGCAGGAAAATCCATCAGCATCTATATGAGTCCCAGCGGCAGACCTCTTTCTACAGATTTGGCAAGAGAGCTTTCGGAGTATGACCGGATCAATATTTTATGCGGACATTACGAGGGTGTCGATCAGCGCATTATAGACGAGTGCATTGACATGGAAATCTCAATAGGTGATTATGTGCTCACAGGCGGAGAACTGCCGGCGATGGTGCTGATTGACTGTGTGATCCGTCATGTAGACGGCGTACTGGGAAACGATGAGAGCGCATGTGACGAGTCTTTTTCGCTGGACGGCCTGCTGGAATATCCTCAGTATACGCGCCCGGCAGATTTTCGGGGAAAGACAGTGCCGGAGGTGCTGCTTTCGGGGCATCATGCGAATATACGCAAATGGCAAAGAGAGCAGGCGCTTATAAAAACGGCGCAGGTAAGGCCCGAATTGCTGGAAACGGCGCGGCTGGATAAAAAGGATATGGATTTTCTGGCGGAAAAAGGTTTTTGGAAGGACAGAGGAGAGAAACAGTAATGACAAATGCTGACAGAATTTTTTTGGAAAATTGCCGTGATATTCTGAAAAACGGCGTTTGGAACAAAGGAGAAAAAATAAGGCCCAGATGGAGCGACGGGGAGCCGGCCTATACGGTCAAAAAATTCTGTATTGTGAATCGGTATGACCTGTCAAAGGAATTTCCCATACAGACAATCAGAAAGATCAATTTTAAAGGAGCAGTAGACGAAATTCTCTGGATCTGGCAAAAAAAGTCGAACAGGATTGCGGAGCTGTCCAGCCATATCTGGGACGAATGGGCCGGAGAGGACGGCACTATTGGCAAGGCCTATGGATATCAGCTGGCAAAAAAGAGCCAATATGCCGAGGGAGAATTCGATCAGGTGGACAGAGTCTTATTTGATCTGAAAAACAACCCCGCCAGCAGACGAATCATGACGAATATCTACAATTTTGAAGATCTCCACGAGATGAACCTGTATCCCTGCGCCTACAGCATGACGTTCAACGTATCGGGAAAGAGGCTGAACGGCATCCTGAACCAGCGATCCCAGGATATGCTGGTGGCAAACAACTGGAATGTCGTGCAGTATTCGGTTTTGCTGCACATGTTTGCCCGTGCGGCAGGACTTGAGGCGGGAGAACTGGTACATGTGATTGCGGATGCACATATTTATGACCGGCATGTGCCGTTAGTAGAGCAGCTGATGGAGCGCCGGGGGTTTGATGCGCCCAAGCTGGTCATAGACGCTTCAGTCGACGATTTCTACCGTTTTACTGTGGACAGCTTCCAGCTCGCAGGGTATGAGAGCGAGCCTTCCATTGGGAAGATACCGGTGGCGGTGTGATATGATTTTTTCAATAGCATCTGTAGACAAAAATATGGGAATCGGCAAAGACGGAAAACTGCTTTGCCGCCTCAAAGCGGATATGGCGTTCTTCCGCGAAAAGACTCTGGGGAAGACTGTTGTCATGGGGAGAAAAACGCAGGAATCTCTGCCGAAGGGAGCGCCTCTCCCGGATAGGAGAAATATTGTCATGACAGGCGACAGAACATACAGGACGGAAGGGTTTACCGTTGTACACAGTATGGGAGAAGCTATGGAGGCGGCCGGACAGGAAGATGTTGCAGTGATTGGCGGCGAAACGGTTTACCGGGTATTTTTGCCGGTTGTAGACTGCATCTATCTGACACAGTTTGACAGGAGTTTTGACGCCGATACGTTTTTTCCTAAACTGGACGAAAAGGAATGGACTTCGGAAAAATTGGGCGGCGGGGAGGAAAACGGCGTGAAATATGGTTTTTTTCTCTGGAAAAAGAGATAAGTTGAGATTGAAACCATAGCGGTTTTGAAGTATAATAGCTATGAACTGCGGCAGACAGACTGTCGTATTAAGAAAGCCGGGGCAGACAGGACTGCCCAAAGGGTTATGCGGAGGCAACAGAATGTCAAGATTTACAGTACCAAGAAACATTTTTTACGGAAACGGAAGTATGCAGGAGCTGGCGCATCTCAAGGGATATACGCGGGCTTTTATCGTTACGGGCGGTGTGATCCCGCAGCTCGGCCTGCTGGATAAGCTGGAAAATATCCTGAAAGGAACGGGAATGGAGGTATTCTCGTTTACAGAGGTGGAGAACGATCCCTCCATTGAAACGGTAATGAGGGGGAAGGAACTGATGCTTGAGTTCCAGCCCGATCTGATCGTAGCCATTGGCGGCGGTTCTGCCATAGATGCGGCGAAAGCCATGTGGGTGTTCTATGAGCATCCGGATCTGACGTTCCAGTCCATACTGGAGACGGGAGAGATTCCGAAAATGCGCAACAAGGCGCGCTTGGCGGCAATACCGTCTACAAGCGGTACAGGCAGCGAGGTGACATCGTTTGCGGTTATATCCGACCATAAGGCTAAGATCAAATATCCGATAGCGGATTTTGAGATCACTCCCGATATTGCCGTGCTGGATTCCGAGGTTACGGCGACGATGCCCCCAAAGCTGGTGGCACACACGGGTATGGACGCTCTTTGCCATTCTATAGAGGCTTATGTGGCGCTGAACCGCTCCAATTTTACCAATCCCCTGGCGATTCATGCGATTGTTGTCATACTGGGCTATTTGAGAGATTCTTACGATGGCAATATTGACGCGAGAGGCGAGATGCACGTGGCGCAGTGTCTGGCGGGCATGGCGTTTACCAATGCAGATCTGGGCATTACCCATTCGCTGGCTCATAAAATCGGCGGCGCATTGGGACTGCCTCACGGACTTTGCAACGCTATTTTGATGCCTTATGTGATTAAATACAACGCCAGAGACAGAGCGGCTATGCGCCATTATGCGAACATCAGCCGCCGTGCGGGGCTGGATGGTCTGCGAGAGATGAATCTGGTAAATTCGCTGGTGCGCGAGATTCAGGAACTGAACGAATATATGGATATACCTCATCGCCTGATGGACGCGGGAATCAGTGAGTTTAAGTTTGAGATGAACAAGAATTATATTGCCGAGCAGGCTTTGCTTGACGCCTGCACGCTGACAAATCCGCGCAAACCTACGGAAGCGGATATGCTCCATATTCTGGAATGTGCGTATTATGGAAAACCCGTAACGGTCTGAGGAAGGGCCTGTAACGACGGGATGAAAAGGGCTTCTGCCGCGGGAAAAGTGCGGAGAGGCTCTTTTGCTATTTTTTAAGATTGTTGTATAAAAAAGTAAACAAATTGGAAATATTAAAAATATATTACAAAAGTATGTACATCTTGATTTTATTGTGATATAATAGCAGAAAATCAAGGCGGCGCAGGAGAGTGTGCAGCCAAAAAAGATTGATTCGCAGGCATTCTGCGAGGGAAGGGATAGGAAAGTGAGAAAAAGATCCGGAAATTTTTTAGAAAACCTAAAGAATGGACTTGTGGACGCGACACTGTCTTTCCGCAAAAAGAGAGCGAAAAATAAGGCAATACGCAATGCTGCAAAGAGAACATCTTATGACCGGGCGAATATTGCCAAGGCTAAATCGGTGACGTATACCCAGAAAAAACGCAGTGGCGGCCTGGCTCACAGCGGTGCAGGCATTTGGATGAGTGACAAGTGGTCGGCAGTCAAGACAAAATGGAATTTCTTCTTTAACAACAGAAGAGGCAGATTGTCTTGGATGACAGGAAAGAAGGCGGCAGCCATTATGGCAGTAGTGGTGGCGTTTTTCGTAGTAACACCGATTGCCGTTGTTTCGGCGGCACACGGCTTCCAGCAGGCAGCCGTGAAAGAGGCCGTGGCAGCAAATGCTGCAGAGAGCCAGACAACGGGCACGACAGACGCCGCATCCGGCACAAATGTGTGGGGTGTGGAGCCGGAGGCAACAGTGCAGCTTTCATCCAAGAGCGGTACGCTGATGACATCGGACGGTGAGATTCTCGACGAGAACGGGAACATTATTACGACGACTCCGGGAGATGCAACGACAGCATCTACTCCCAACGAGACGACCGGCGGTGAACCGACAGACAATACCTTACGGCAGGGTGTTGAAAATGAGCGTGTGACTCAGGTGCAGGAACGGCTGATGGAGCTGGGATATATGGACAATGATGAGCCTACGCAGCTGTTTGGGCCGGCGACGAAAAACGCCGTCCAGTTGTTCCAGCGCAAAAACAGCCTGGATATAGACGGATGCGTCGGGGACGAAACGTGGAATCTTCTGTTCTCCGATCAGGCGCAGAAGTATTCGGTTTCCGAAGGCATTACGGGAACGGATGTGGAACAGATGCAGCAGCGCCTTGTCGAGCTGGGATATCTTGACCATGTGACAGGCTATTTTGGCTCCGATACGACGGAGGCTGTAAAACGGTTCCAGGAGAGAAACAATCTGACGGCGGACGGCAATATCGGAGAAAACACAAGGGAACTGCTCTACTCTGAGGACGCCGCAGTCAACGCCATTACGTATGGCGAAGAGGATGAAAAGATCAAGACTTACCAGCAGCGTCTGGTGGATCTTGGCTATATGACGCAGGCAACGGGGCTTTACGGACCTGAAACAGTACAGGCTGTGCGGCGCTTTCAGGAGAAAAACGGCTTGATATCAGATGGAGCTCTCGGACCTACGACACTTGCGGCATTGATGTCATCCGATGCGCAGGCAAATGCACTGACGCTTACCACGAGCGGAACAGACGTTGAAAAGGTGCAGAACAGGCTGATAGCGTTGGGCTATCTGAATTCTGCGGCAACGGGGTATTATGGCTCGGTGACGGAGGAGGCGGTGAAAAACTTCCAGAGCCGCAATGGGCTGAGCGCAGACGGAAAGGTTGGTGCGCAGACAAATGCGGTGCTGTTCTCCGACGATGCAAAGGAAGCTGCAAAGACGAGCACCGATACAAAGAAGGAAGAGACTCCTAAGAAGGAAGAAACTCC
>QAKS01000021.1 GCA_003343685.1 Clostridiales bacterium
TCTTCATTTTATTTCCAAGAGCAATTCCTATAGCCGTACTCATGCCTTGGCCCAGAGAACCGGTTGTCATGTCAATTCCCGGCGTCAGGTTCATGTCGCAGTGGCTCGGAAGGATCGTCCCTCCCTGATTCAGCGTATCCAGCGCTTCCATCGGGAAAAACCCTTTCAGCGCCAAGGCAGCATAGATCGCCGGACCCGCATGGCCTTTGGAACACACAAGATAGTCTCTGTCCTCTTTTTTCGGCTCCTTCGGATCATAATTCATCTGCTTTCCATAAAGCACTGCAATCAAATCCGCCATGCTCATGGCGCCGCCCACATGCCCAAAGCCGAGCTTTGCCATCTGACGCGCAATCTCATAGCGTATCTCTGCCGCAAACAGTTCTACTTCCTTGTTCATTTTTCCTCCTGATGTATTTATAAATTTTATACCAGCCGCAACCGCGCGGCGCAGTCGCTCAATACTCTATCTCAAACAGCTCTTTATTCGCCGCATATATTTTTTTGAACACACTGTATGCGGCTCTGTATTTCCGCGCCGTCTCCGGACTTGGAGTATAGACTCTGTCGTCAAACTCCACCAGCTTGTCTGCGGCTTCTTCGGCGTCGGCAAAAACTCCTTCTCCTATGCCCGCCATAATACACGCGCCGAGACAGGCCTGCTCCTTCACCTTGCAGACAATCACCTCTTTTTCAAAAATATCCGCCTGCATCTGAAGCCAAACGCTGCTCTTCGCTCCGCCGCCCGAAGCAATAATCCTGTCTACCGAAAGGCCCATTTCGTTAAAGATCTCAAGCGAATCCTTGAGGCCGAAGGTAACGCCTTCCATCACCGCCCGTGCAAAATGCCTTCTGTCATGGACAAGGCTCATTCCAAAGAAAATACCCTTTGCCTTTGGGTTCATGTGGGGTGTGCGTTCTCCGGTCAGATAGGGCAGATAAATCAACCCTTCGCTCCCCGCCGGCACTTCGTCCGCCATCTTGCTCATCACGTCATAGCTCTCCGCACCCACCACGTTGTTTTTCAGCCATTTCAAAGAAAGTCCGCTGCAGAGGGAGGCGCCAAAAATCGTATAGGCTTTCCCGATTCCATGACAGAACGTATGCGTTCTCAAATACCGATCGCACGCATCCTTTGCGCTGTATGTGGCAATCTGTCCGCCCGTCCCAATATTGGAAATGACAATTCCTTCCTTTACTGCGCCGTTTCCGATGCTCTGGGCGGGCTGGTCTCCCGACCCGAAAACTACCGTTACGCCTTCCTTCAGGCCCGTCTCTTTTGCTGCCTCTGCCGTAACAGCTCCCGCCGTTTCCGTCGCCTCATGACATTCGGGCAGCTTATCTTCATCAATCCCCATGCGCCTCATAATGTCCCACGCCCAGTCTCTTCCGCCTACGTTAAACCCTGAGGAAGAGGACGCGTCGCTCATATCAGACCCAAACCGGCCCGTCAGTCTCAGCCTGATAAAGTCCTTGGGATGCATAATCTTATAACATCTGTCATAGACCTCAGGCTCGTTCTCCTTCACCCACAAAAGAGACGGGAACGCAAAGCCGGTAAAAGGTCTGTTGTGCGTCGTGCTGACCATTTCCTGAAAGGATACCTGCTCTTTAATCTCGTCCAGCTGCTTTTCCGAACGCTGGTCAAGCCAGAGAATCGCATTCCGGACGGGTCTGCCGTCCTTATCCACCATTACAAGACCGTGCATCTGTCCGGAAAAGCCTATGGAGCTTATTTTCTCAAAGCCGTTTCCGTCCTTATACTTAAGCTCGGAAAGCACCTCTTTCAGCAGCTCCCACCATGTCTCGGGATCCTGCTCGGCAAATCCCTTTTTCGGTATTACCACGTCATATTCACGGGCCGCCACATACGATCTTCCGTTTTCTTCGTCCAGAAGCATTGCCTTGACGCTGCTCGTACCAATATCAATTCCCAGTAACATATTTTCCTCCTGAATTCCGATCTGCCGATTCGGTTTTGTGTAATATTATGTAATTATTTCATAAATTTTGTTCATTCATTGCGTACAATTTCATGATAATGGAATCATATGAATTTGTCAATATAAACAACTGCTTTTTTGCAAAAAAACAAAAATTTACTTTATATATTTGTAAAGGTAACTCCCGATTTTTGTTTAAAATGAGCGTGTATATGCTTGACTTTAAAATTTTTGTTGCTTATTTTTTATGAAATTGTTGCATATTTTTTTACATGTGTTATAATATAAAAAAATACATAAAGGATTCCTAGTTTGAACAGAATTACCAACAAAGAAATTGCAGAAAAACTGAATATATCCACCGCGACCGTATCCCGCGCGCTAAACGGGAGCGGCTACGTCAGCCATGAGACCAAGGAAAGGATCATCGAGCTTTTAAAGGACAGCGACCCATCCTTTTCCGACACAGCATATCTCGGGATGAACCGGAGTCTTACCGGCAGTTCTGTCGCCGTAATCATCCCCGATATCAGCAATACGTTTTTTACCGATATTATTCGCGGCGTTGAGTCCGTAGCACGGCAGTATAACATGATTGTAAGCTTTTTCCACGCAGACGAAAGTGCCGCTCAGGAGCATAGGCTGATGGAGCTGGTGATGCAGAAAAAAAGCCAGTTTAAAGGGCTGATCATCCCTCCCGTAGCAGAAGCCGATCCCTCCTCCGTTCGATATTTTGACCATCTGCACAGCATTGATTTTCCCTTTGTGCTGGTGGATCGGGACATTGCAAAGCGATCCTTCGACGGCGTCTTTGTCGACAACGTGAAGGGCTCCTTTACCGCTGTTAAAACACTCGTCAAAGCAGGGCATCGGGATATTGCAATGATCGCATTCCCTACCAACGTCCGCCCCGGCAGAGAGCGCAGGCAGGGCTTTATTCAGGCAATGAAATACTATGATTTGCCTGTCACAGAGGATTTTATCCAACAGGGCGGTCTCACTGTGGAAAGCGGCTATGAATGTGCCAAACGCCTTTTTTCCTTAAAAAATCGTCCCACTGCAATCTACAGCGGCAACAACGTCATGACGCTTGGGCTGTTAAAATACATGTGTGAAAACGATCTGCATGTCGGCGAAGATATTTCCGTTATTGCGTTTGACAATATCGATATCCTCGACTATTTGCAGATACCCCTGTCAGTCATCACCCGTTCCAGCTTTCAGATGGGCGTCCTTGCTATGCAGCTGCTGATCGACAAGATCAGCAAAACCAACCTGAATTCGGAGCCGCGGCGCATCAACGTTATGCCCGAGCTTGACCTGCGGGGTTCTGAGAAGATGCCCGACAAATTTCGTCAATGAGGCCTCCTGCAGGAGAGCCAACATATATGAAAAAAATCTGAAAAGGAGATCATGAAATGAGAAAACTCAAGATCGGCTATATCCCCATGTTTCGCGGCACAGCCCGCGGTGACAGAGAAATTCTGGAGCGCATCTCCAAAGAACTCACAGACCTGTCCCGGACAATGGACTTCGACCTGAAAATCGGAAGTGAAATCGTATTCGGTTATGACACCGCCGTCAAGGCTGTTGCCGAAATGAACAGCTTTGACCCGGATTTCACCTTCCTCGGCTCTTATGGCGCCACAATCGGCAGCGCCATGATACCGATGGATAAACTCAAGGGACTGATCGGCCTTTGGGCTGTTCCCGAATGGGAACTCACCGGAAGGCTTCCTTTAAACGCCTTCTGCGGTTCTATGATCAACGCCGGCATGCTGGCAAAGTTCCACACGGAAAAGCATATTCCCTTTAAATGGTTTTACGGATATACGGATGATCCGCTTTTCATCGACCGGTTTAAGGTCACATTCCAGGCATTAAAGGCCATTGTTGCTCTTCAGGAGAGCCGCATCGGTCTGATCGGTCCGGTTGTAGACGGTTTTGATTACATGCTGGTGCGTGAATCGTCCATCTATGATCTGTATGGCGCAACGGTAGACAGACACCATTCCGTGGAAGAGGTTATCAAGCGCGCCAAGGATCAGAGCGAAGCCGCCGTCAAAGACGAACTGGCGGCAATACTGGCAGAAGGCTCAAAAACCTGCATGGTCGATGACGAAGCCATGAACCGTTTCGCGCGTCTGTCGCTTGCGCTGTCCGATCTTGCCCGCGACAACGGCCTCAACGCCATTTCCATGAGCTGCTGGACCAACATCGAATTCAACTACGGAAACGCGCCCTGCTCCGCCATCAGCCGCCTCAACAACAAGGGCATCATTGCCGGCTGCGAGGCCGATATTGACGGTGCAATCGGCATGATTATTTCGAGAGCGATGGCCGACGCCGACGCCGCTACCATGTGCGACTTGGTGAGCGTAGACCGTGCAGACGACAGCCTGAACATCTGGCACTGCGGACCTGCAGCTGGATGTCTTGCAAACAAGTGCGGCGTCAAGTGGGATCACCACTTCGATATGGGTCATTACGAAGGCGACGAGTGGCATGGCTATGGCGTTGTTGCCGACCTGACCTTCAAGCCCGGCGACATCACGCTCTCCCGCATCTCTACCGAGGCAAAGGAGCTGACAGCGTTTGGCGCGACCATGTTTGACAAAGAGAGCTATCAGGGCTGCTCCGGCTGGATTAAGGATTACCGTATGGGCGGCAAGCCCATGACTCTTGCGGAGCTGCTGTCCGTAATCTATAACAACCGCGTCGACCATCACATGTCGTTTGCCTATGGCAACTTTGAATCTTCTCTCATCGAATTTGCCAACTGGAAGGGTATTTCCGTGGCCAAGAACACCGGCTATGTCGACCACATGGAGCTGGGGACTCTCGGAAAATAAGGAGAGCATTATGAAAGTATCCTATAATGAAGCGACTGCTATGCACTGCTCTACTCTGGCAGAGGATCTGATTCTCTGCGAGGAGGCAGGCTTTGACTACATCGAGATTCGCGGCGACATGCTGCTGGATTATCTGTGCGAGCACTCTGTGAAGGAGCTGATCGATTTTTTCAAAAACAGCCGGCTCCGCCCCCATGCCATGAACGCTCTCTACACCTACCGGGACATGTTCCACCCTACCCGGGCTGATGTGGAGCGGGACAGACGGCTTATGGCGTATTTTCTCGCATGCTGCCGCGTAGCCGAGCAGATCGGAGATCACTACTTTATCTCTCTGCCCGAATACATTGACGACGCGAATGACATTTTCATGCCCCACGATCCGCTCACTACGCTGTTCCCAGATCCGCCCGAAAAGGTCATGGACGACAGTGTCCGCATCCTGCGCAGGCTCTCCGACATTGCCGGCGACTTTGGCATCAACGTCAGTTGGGAATGTGTCGGCGGCTTGGGCTGCGCGGTGCGCTCTGCCGCACATGCGTGGGAAATCGTGCAGGCGGTCGACCGCGATAACGTCGGTATCACCATAGACAGCTTCAACCTATTTTTAAACGGACAGACCAACGATTATTCGGACATTGAAAAAATCCCTGCCGATAAACTGTATACTGTCCACGTCAACAACTGCGATATCGTTGACAACGGCGCTATTGACCACAGCAACCGAAAGTTTGTCAACGGCGGTGCCATCGACATCAAGGGATATCTGACAGCCGTGAAAAAGACCGGCTATGACGGTATGGTCTCCATCGAGACGTTCCGCGACGAGTATTGGAAGATGTCTCCCCGCGACGTCATTTTCGAGGCTTATCGCACAACCAAAGAACTGGTTGACGGCATTTCCCAATAGAACACTACAACAAACCCCCATACCTGTTTGGTATGGGG
>QAKS01000076.1 GCA_003343685.1 Clostridiales bacterium
TGCTGACACGGGCGGGAGAGATTAAAAAAACGTGAGGAAAAGATGTTTTACAATAACCGTTTGATTCCGGCTTCTTTTGGGAGGCCGGAGTTTTTTCGTAAGCATCGAAAAAAGACCGGCAGCCTTTTGGGGCTGCCGACTCCTGCATTATGGGTTATTGCCGTTCGCCAAGCGGAACGTAGCTTCGTCTGTCGATCAGACTGTCGTAGGCCGGGCGAATGATCTTGTCCGCGTTGACCAGCTCCTCAATGCGATGGGCGCTCCAACCGACGATACGCGCCATCGCAAAGATAGGCGTATACAGCTCGAGCGGGATGTTCAGCATGGAATAGACAAAGCCGCTGTAAAAGTCCACGTTTGTGCTGACGCCTTTGTAGATGCGGCGCTTTTCGGCGATGACCTTGGGCGCAAGCCGAGCCACGGAGGAGTACAGGTCGTACTCGTCGTCCCGGTGTTTTGCGGACGCAAGCTTTTCCACAAAGCCCTTAAAGATTTCCGCACGGGGGTCGGAAATAGAGTATACCGCATGGCCCATGCCGTAAATCAAACCTTTTCTGTCGAAAGCATCTTTGTCCAAGAGGCGGGCAAGGTAGGCCTCCATTTCCTCGTCGTCTTTGATATCGCGGACGTTGTCGGCGATATCGCGCATCATTTCGACCACCTTAATGTTGGCGCCGCCGTGCTTTGGTCCCTTGAGGGAGGAAAGCGCCGCAGCCATAACCGAATACGTATCGGAGCCGGACGAGGTGACGACGCGGGTGGTAAACGTGGAGTTGTTGCCGCCGCCGTGCTCCATGTGGAGAATCAGAGCGATATCGAGAACCTGCGCCTCAAGAGCGGAAAAGCTTCTGTCGGGCCGCAGCATCCGCAGGATATTTTCAGCGTGGGACAATTCCGGCGCGGGGCGGTGGATATAAAAGCTCTCGTCGTTTTCATAGTGGTTATAGGCGTGGTAGCTGTATACCGAAAGCATGGGAAACACGCTGATGAGCATGAGGCATTGGGACAGAACGTTTTCCAAAGAGATATCGCCGGCATTGTCGTCGTAAGAGGCCAGCGTCAGAACGCTTCGCGCGATGGTGTTCATCATATCTCTGGACGGGGCCTTCATAATGACGTCCCGGACAAAATTGGTGGGCAGGGCCATGCAGTCGTTGAGAACGCTTTTAAAACGGCTGAGCTGGGCTTTTGTCGGCAGCTCGCCTACAAGAAGCAGATATGCCACCTCTTCATAGCCCAGAAAGCCGGACGATACCAACTCGCCTACAATGTCGTGTATGTCATAGCCGCGGTACAGCAGCTCTCCCTCGCAGGGAATGGTTTTGCCGTCTTTTATCTCTTGCGATTTAATGAGAGATACCTGGGTGAGTCCGGCCAAAACGCCGCTGCCGTTCTTATCCCGAAGCCCCCGTTTTACGCCGTGCTCTTCAAATAATGCCGGATCGAAAGCGCATGCCTCTTTGCAGATGGGGCTGTATTCTTTTGTGAAGGAATCCACTTTTTCCATAAAATCTGCCATTTTTTCTTCTCCTTCCGTAATGTTTCTTCTCTTTTATTTGGGTAATAAATTAATTATACATGAAAAAAAGAGCCTTTGGGGAGTTTCAGCAAAATGTTCAGATTTTTGTAACATAATTATGCAATTGTCTATTGAAAAAAAGAGGACGGTGTATAATAATTAAATGAGAAGTGAAAATCCCCCAAAGGTGTAAAAGAGGAGGTATGCGATGGCTGTTTTTTGGAAACTGTTATTATTGGCTCTGTTTGTTGCTGCGGCAGCCGTCAATCTTATCGGAAACTACAGGAATAACAGAAGAATGGCTGCGGCGGCAAAGCCGCTTTTGATGCCGCTTTTGGTCGGACTCAGCTTCGCGGCGGGGACGCCCGATCTGCTCGTGGTCACGGGGCTGGCGTGCGGCTTTTTGGGAGACGTCCTTCTGCTGTGGCAGGAGAAAAAGTTCTGCTTTATGGGCGGGCTCCTCGCATTTCTCGCAGGCCATGTGTGTTACTGCATCGCTATTTGCAGGCAGATCGGCGGCTATACGGCATGGGGCTGGATTGCGGCGATGCTGATTTTGCTGTCTGTGGCAACGGCCGCCTACTTTTCACTGCAGGCAAAGGTTCCGGGAGATATGAAGCTCCCGGTTATTGTGTATCTTCTGGCGCTTGTGGCGCTGTCGTTTATGAGCGCGAATCTGCTTGTCTGGAAACCGACGATTATTTCCTTTGTGCTGCTGTTCGGGTCGCTGTCGTTTTTTGCATCGGATTATATTCTGGCCCGGGGAAAATTCGACAGAGAGACGCCGCATCACCAGTTCTGGGTCATGCTGACCTATATTGCAGCGCAGAGTGCCATAGGCGCGTGGGCACTGTTTCGGTAAGGAGCGCACCTTTCATCGGTGAAAAAAATAACTTTGCAGTGAAAAAAATAACTTATGCGGAAGTAATTGACAATGGTTACGGCGATCATGTAATATTAGAAAGGAATTAACAAAATCAAACAGAGGCTCGGCGGATTACCGCAGAATATGGAGCCTTCACATCATAACACGAGAGGACCTGTAAATGGATATTTTGGCGGAGATAAGAGAAGCCGAGGAGAAAGCGGGCGTAATCGCGGAAAAAGCCGAGGCTGAGGCAAGCCGGATTGCTGCCGAGGCTCTTGCAAAGTGCGAGGCCGACGATAAAGCGGCTTTGGTGTGCGCAAGGGATAGGGCGGCGCAGATGATGAAAGAGGCCGAGGCTGAGGCGGAGAAGCGCTCGGCGGAAAAGGCGGACGCCTATGCAGCGGAGCTCAGGAAAGTCCGCGCGCAGGCGGACGGCGGCATGGAAGACGCTGTGCGGAAAATTACCGGCGCAGTGATGGAACAGGCGAGATAGGGCGGCACTATGGCAATCATTCAGATGAAAAAAGTGACGGCCTACGTCATGAAGAGCGACACGAAAAAGGTAGCCCGTGCCCTGCAAAAGGCAGGGGTGATGGAGATCAGCCGCGCAGACAGGGACGGCCTTATCAATGAGGAAAATCAGTTTGGGGCGGCGAAAGCCGAAGCCCGGCTGCAGAAGGTAAGCGAGGCAGTTTCGGTCATCAAGCGTTATGATCATACAAAAAAGTCGTTTCTCATGCCCAAGCCGCCGGTGACGGTGGACGAGCTGGCTTCGGAGGGCGACAGAGAGAAGATCGATGCGGCGCTTGCGGAGGCGGAGGCCATCGAGGAGAAGATGGGGCGTATCCGCTCCGAATTTTCCAAAACGACAAATAAAATAGCGCAGATAGCGCCCTTTATGGGGCTGGAGGCGCGGACGGAGGATGTGCATGATACGGCGCACACCGTGGCGTACTGCGGGTTTTTGCCGAAAGAGTCCGACGAGGCGCTTACGGCGCTTACGGCGGAGCTGAACGGTCTCTTTGCCGTGCGCAGGCTGGCGCTGGACGAGGAGTTTATCCCCTGCCTCATTGCAGCGCACAGGACAGTGGCGGAGCAGGCCAGAACAAGGCTCAAGGAGCTTGCCTTTACCGACGTAAAGCTGCCGGAGAAGGGCGGCACGGTAAAAGAGCAGGTGGCGGAACTGAAGCGCCGCATAAACGAGCTGGAGCAGGAGCGGAAGGACGCGGAGGAGCAGGCCGCCGGGGCGGCGAAAAATCTGGGGATTCTGTTGGTATATGAGGATCATCTGCGGTGCGAGGCCGAGCGCGCCCGCGCCATCGACATGATGGGCGCTACGGGAAAGGTGCAGGTCATCGACGGCTATATCTGCCACTACGATGCGGACAAGCTGGAAACTGCGGTGAAGAGCGCGGCGGACGTCTACTATCTGGATGTGCGGGATCCGTCGGAGGACGACGATGTGCCGACGGCGATCGTAAACAACAAAGCGCTGAGGCCTTTTGAGGCAATTACGGATATGTATTCCACACCGGCCTACAAAGGAATAGACCCGGTCTATATCCTTGCGCCGTTTTACTTTATCTTCTTCGGCTCAATGCTTTCGGACGCCGCTTACGGTATTTTGCTGACCATAGGCTCCATTCTTGTGTTGAAGCTGAAAAAGCCCGAGGGGATGTTCCGTAAGGTCGTGACGGTGTTAGCTATCTGCGGCGTGTCCACGCTGATTTGGGGCGCATTGTTCGGAAGCTGGATGGGCTTTGACGCGACGGAGTTGGCGATCGCTACGCCTCTGTGGTTCAATCCTTTGGAGAATCCGATGATGATGCTGTACGTCTGCATCGCGCTGGGGTTGGTACACATTCTGGTCGCGCTGGGCATGGGGTTCTATATGCTGGTGCGAGACGGGCATTGGAAGGACGCTATTTTTGATAAAGGCTTCTGGATGCTGATTTTGTTGGCGATTCCGGTGATGCTCATTCCGGGCGGAGGGACGGCGGCTGTCGTCATGGTGCTGGTTGGTGCGGCGGGGCTGCTGCTCACGCAGGGACGGCACAAAAAGGGCATTTTGAAAAAGCTGATGGGTGGACTGGGAAGCCTGTATGACGTGACGGGCTATCTGTCGGACATCCTGTCCTACTGCCGTATTTTCGGCATGAGCCTTGCCACGGGCGTGATCTCGATGGTGTTTAAGACCATCGCGGGTATGCTCATGGGGAATTTCGTCGGCGCCATATTCGGCGCTGCGGTATTTATCGCGGGCAATGTGTTTAATCTGGGGATCAACGCGCTCGGCTCCTTTGTACACAGCGCGAGACTTCAGTATATCGAGTCGTTCAACAAGTTCTTTGAGGCCGGTGGCAGGGCGTTTTCGCCGCTGTCCTATAAGGCAAAGAACAATAGGGTAGTAAACGCGAAATAAAGCGCGGATTTTATAGAAGCATTAAAGAATACGGAGGAACAGCAACATCATGGAACTAGGACAGATTTTTGCATTGTTTGGCGCCGCTCTGGCGGCAGGCCTCGCGGGCGCAGGCTCGGCGATCGGCGTGGGAATGGCGGGTCAGGCGGCCGCAGGGCTGGTATCTGAGGCGCCGGATCGTTACGGTCAGGCGCTGGTGCTCCAGCTGCTGCCGGGTACGCAGGGAATATACGGCCTTCTTGTAGGCTTTATCGTTCTGATGAACGTAGGGATTCTGGGCGGCGAGATGGTATCGCTCACCGCGACGCAGGGACTCATCTATCTGGCGGGCTGCCTGCCCATTGCCATCGTCGGACTCATCTCGGCCATTGCTCAGGGCAGGACAGCTGTAGCGGGCATCGGGCTTTTGGCAAAGCGTCCGGAGGAAAACGGTAAGGCGATCACAATGGCGATCATGGTAGAGACCTATGCGGTTTTTGCGCTGCTGATTTCCATGCTCGTCATCCTGATGACACCCATTGGCTAAGGAGTAAGAAAAATTGTCTAGTGCAGATAACATAACGGCTCGGATTATTTCCGACGCCGAAAAGGAGGCTGCCGCCGTTTTGGAGGCGGCGCAGGCCAAAACCGAAAAGTTTACCGCCGACAGGCAAAAGGAAACCGCGGGCAAGGTGAACGCCATTGAAGCGGAGGCGAAAATAAAGGCGGCGGACGTGGCGAAAAAGCGCGAGTCTGCCGACGCTCTGGAACAGAGAAAGGCTTTGCTGGCCGCCAGACGGGAAAAGCTCGACGAGGCGTTTGCCCGCGCTGAAACGGCTATCATGGAGTCGGACGGCTACGCGGCGTTTATGGGCGCTCTTTTGGCAGATTGTGCTGAGGATGGCGGCATTGTGCGCGTTGCGTCGGCAGATCGTCAATTGGCAGACGGCGCCTTTTTGAAGGCGACGACAAAGAAGGTCACCCGCGGAGATGACGACCCGTCCATATCGGGCGGCTTCCGTCTGATTACCCGCGGCGGAGACATGGAAACGGACTGCTCCGTTGCTTCACTCGTGGCAGCGCAGCGTGCCCGGCTGGAAAGCGCCGTCTGTGATATTCTGTGGGGAGGAGCGGACTGATATGCCACAGCCAAGTTTTCCCTTTGCGGCAGCAAGGGTGCGATCAAAGGAAAACAGCCTGCTCACGAAAGAACAGCTGCTGCGCATGAACGAGGCGGAATCGCCGGAGGCGGCGATGGCTCTTCTTGCGGAATACGGCTATGAGACGGGCGACCTTGCGCCGGAGGAGTACGAAAAGTGCATCCAAAAGGAGCTGGACAAGGCCTGTGCTTTTGTGGAGGAGGTCACGCCGGACAAAGCGGCGACGGATATGTTCTTCCTGCGGTTCGATTACCATAACCTGAAGGTCATTCTGAAAAGTGAATATCGGGGTGTGGGCGGTGCGGTCAGAAATCTCGTCAACCGCGGAACGATAGATCCGCGCGAGATGCTGGAAAACGTACACGAAAAGCGGTATTCCGCCTTCCCGAAGGAGATGAAGGAGGCGCTCGCCGACATAGACAGGCGCTTTTCCGTAAAGCCGGACGTGAGTTATTTGAGCTTTGCGCTGGACAGAGCTTATGCGGCTCAGATTACGGCGATGGCGAAGAAGGCGAAAAACC
>QAKS01000082.1 GCA_003343685.1 Clostridiales bacterium
GCGGATATGGAGACTGCCGAGGCCATATGCGAAAGCTGTTATGAGGCCGTCAAGCGATATTTGCAAAAAAGGCATCAGTTTAGAATATCCCCGCTGGTCCCATGACGGCACAGCTGCCAAGGGACTTTTCGATGGAGATCAGACGGTTGTATTTGGAGGTGCGCTCGCCGCGGCAGGGCGCGCCTGATTTGATCAGTCCGGCATTCACCGCCACGGCGAGATCGGCTACGGTGGTGTCACAGGTCTCGCCCGAGCGATGAGAAATAATTGTATCATACCCCAGCTTCTGAGCGGTCAATATCGTCTCTAACGTTTCAGATACAGTACCGATCTGATTTGGCTTAATCAGAATGGCATTTGCGCTTTTTTCCTGTATTCCTTTGAGAAGCCTTTTTTTGTTCGTTACAAACAAATCGTCTCCTACGAGCCGAATGCTGCTGCCCAAAAGCTCCGTAAGCTTTGTCCAGCCGGGCCAGTCCTCCTCGCCGAGGGGATCCTCTATAGATACGATTGGGTAGGAGGAGCAGAGATCAGACCAATGGGCAATCAGCTGTTCAGGCGTGTAAGTCACGCCGCTTTTGGGAAGGTGATAGTTTCCGTCGGGAACAGACCATTCGCTTGCAGCGGCATCCAACGCAATCGATACGTCCTTCCCGGGCGTAAGCCCAACGGACGATATGGCGGAAATCAGATATTCAAGAGCCTCGCGGTCGTCGTGAAGTTCCGGAGCGAATCCGCCTTCATCTCCGACGGCGGTCGAAAGGCTCTTATCTGCCAAAAGCTTTTTCAAAGCGTGATAGATCTCAGCACATTGCCGTACCGCGTCTGAAAATGACGGAGCGGTTAACGGGACTATCATAAATTCCTGCGTATCAAGAGGATTTTTGGAATGTGCGCCGCCGTTTAAGATGTTCATCATAGGCAGAGGGAGTATGCGCGCGTTGATGCCGCCGAGAAAGCGATAAAGGGGAATGCCGGCGCTTTTAGCCGCTGCATTGGCGGCCGCGATGGATACTGCAAGCATAGCGTTGGCGCCGAGATTGCTTTTGTTTTCGGTGCCGTCTGTGGAAATCATGGCGCGGTCAACGGAAAAAATGTCGCAGGCGTCTTTGCCGCAGAGCGTTCCGAATATAGGACCTTCTATATTTTCAATTGCCTTTGTTACGCCCATGCCCTGATAACGGCCGGCGTCGCCGTCGCGCAGCTCGTGCGCTTCAAACATGCCGGTTGAGGCGCCGCTGGGTGCAATGCCAAAGGCAAAAGTGCCGTCGCCAAGGGTAATTTCTGCACAGACTGTGGGATTGCCGCGCGAATCAAGGATTTCCGTTCCGTGTATTTTCCTGATAGTAGTATCTTTCATAGTTCTCTCCTTTGGTGCTTTTTTATTATTTTACGCTTTCGGCAAAAGATTTATCAGGTGTTGCACAGCTGCGGAAAGGGAAAAATGAACAATTATTGATTTTTTTGTGATTTGCTTTCAAAGAGGAATTTTTTGTGTTATTATATACTTTGTTGAATTGTGTGTAAATTGAAAGAGAGGCAACTAATTGGACCGAAACAGAAGAAACAGAAAGACAAATAATAAATTAAAAATTATACCCCTTGGCGGAATCGGCGAAGTGGGTAAAAATATGACGGTTATTGAATGGGGAAACAACATACTCGTCATCGACTGCGGACTGATGTTTCCCAACGATGATATGCTGGGAATTGACTACGTTATACCGGACGTTACGTATCTGGAGGAAAACAGAGAGAAGATCAAGGCGTTTGTGATTACCCACGGGCATGAGGATCATATTGGAGCGACGCCCTACGTGATAGATAAATTTAACGTTCCGGTATATGGAACGAAGTTGACGATGGGTCTTGTAGAGCTCAAAATGAAGGAGCAGGGCAAGAGTACCAAAATGCTCAAAAGAATTTCGGCGGGAGATACGGTAAACTGCGGTGTTTTTTCCGTTGAGTTTATCAAGGTGAGCCATAGTATTGACGATGCGGTAGGTCTGGCGATTCACACACCGCTCGGGACGATCGTTCATACAGGAGATTTTAAAATTGATTTTACTCCCATAGACGGCAAGGTAATAGACCTCGACCGCTTTGGACAGCTGGGCAAGGAGGGCGTACTCGCCCTGATGTCTGACAGCACTAATGCGGAGAATCCGGGATATACCATTTCCGAAAAAAGCGTCGGGGCATCCTTTGACGATTATTTTAAAAACTGCCGGGGGAGAATTATCATTGCGACCTTTGCATCCAATGTGCACAGACTGCAGCAGGTGATTGATCTGGCAAAACGATATAACAGAAAAGTATGTCTGTCCGGACGCAGCATGATTAAGATTGCAAACCTGGCAACAGAGCTGGGTTATCTCAATCTGCCGGAAAAAATGGTGCTTTCCATGGACGATGTGGACAGCGTTCGGGACAATAAGGTCTGTATTCTGACAACGGGCAGCCAGGGAGAGCAGATGAGCGGGCTGGTTCGCATGGCGGCGGGAGAGCATTCAAAACTGTCCATTAAGCAGGGTGATACCGTTATTATCTCATCTATGCCAATACCGGGTAATGAAAAGTATGTTTCCGAAGTCATCAATATGCTGTATCGCGGCGGTGCAAATGTTATATACGGATCGCTGGCAAAGGTGCATGTATCGGGTCATGCGTGTCAGGAGGAGCTGAAAATGATGCTCGCTCTTACAAAGCCCCAATATTTTATTCCCGTTCACGGGGAATACAGACATATCTATAACCATGCCGCATTGGCGGAAACAATGGGGATGAAGAAGCAGAATGTATTTATTTCTGAGTTGGGCCGCGAAATTGTGATTGACAATAGGAAGGCAGTATTCGGTGACACGGTTTCCTCCGGGGTTGTGATGATTGACGGCTGCGGAATAGGCGACGTGGGCAATGCGGTTTTGCACGACAGACAGCTTCTGGCGTCGGACGGTCTTTTTATGATTATTATGACAGTATCTAAAAAAGACGCCAAGCTCATTGCGGGGCCGGATATTATATCGCGCGGGTTTGTCTATATGAAGGAGTCCGAGGGGTTGATCGACGGTACCAAGAAGATTGTGGAGAAAATCATTAAAGAAAACGAGCGTAAAAAGATCAAGGAATGGTCTATGCTGAAGGGAAAAATAAAAAAATCCGTAAATAATTATCTGTATGAAAATACAAAACGCAATCCGATGATTCTGCCGATCATCATACAGGTGTAAATAAGGAGAGCAGACATGTACGTTTACGACAGGGCAAATGAGCTGGCAAAGGATATCCGCGAGTCGAGCGAATATATCAACTATAAGGAACTGAAGGATAAGGTCTATGCCGACGAAACAAAAAAGGCTATGATTATGGAGTATAAGCGCCTCCAGTTTCAGGCGCAGGCAACGCTGATGACCGGCGGAAAGCCAGATGAGAATCTGATGGAACGCTTGAAAAAAGTCGGTGAGGTTTTGGCGTTTGATCAGGATGCGAGCGGTTTTTTTGCCGCTGAATATAAGATGAACACGATGCTGACCGATATCTATAAGATTATCGCCGATGCCTCAGGGATAGACATCGGCATGTTTGCAAATCAATAAAGAAAGGCGGCGGTCTCTATTGAAAAAAATAAATAGCGGAAAAACTTTTCTTGATACAATGGACGATGATTTTAAGATCTCGGAGGAGGCGGCTTCTCACTTTGAGGATGACGGCATGTACTATGAGGATGAGTATGACCTCATGGACAGCCAACCGGAAAAGGAGAAAAAGGACAGCGGTCATTATGCCGCTTCCGATGATGCGGCGGATGAATCGAAGTTTGTTGCGGAAGGAAAGAAACCGCCGAAAAGCCAGAGCAGGAAAGCTTTGGAGAGATTGCCGAAGCATGTGCTGATCTGGCGGATGGCAAAGCCGTTTGTTTCCGTGTTCATCGGCATTGCCATAGTGTGTGCCGGCGTATTTTTTGCGTGGAACTATGTGGTGGACAACTATATCTCGCCTGTGGATGTGAACGATAAGACCACAAAGGAAGTGACGATAAAATCGGGCACCAACCTCACCAAACTTTCAGAGCAGTTGGAGGATGAGGGAATCATACGGAATGCGACGATATTTAAGTATTATGTAGATTTTACGGATTCCGCCTCGAGCTTGATAGCAGGGCAGTACCAATTGTCACCCAGTATGACATTTGACGATATTATTGACATGTTGAAACGTCCGAGAGAAGCGACGACCGTTAAAATGCTTACCTTTACGGAGGGTATGGACGTGGAAGACATGGGCAATGTTGTAGTCAAAGAGGGAATTTTGAAAAATTCTAAAGAGTTTCTGTCTCTGGCAAAGAGCGGCGAGAATTACAAGGATTATTTCTTTATCAAGGAAGTGCTGGAAAGCGCGGATTTGTCGGAGAGAGAATACGTATTGGAGGGTTATCTCTCCCCCAATACGTATGAAGTCTTTACAACGTCGACAGAGGATATGATCATCACGAAGCTGCTGGATCAGTTCGGCAAGGTGTTTAACGAGACCTATCAGGCGAGGGCTGCGGAACTGGGCATGACGACGGACGAAGTAGTCACGCTGGCCTCCATTATAGAAAAGGAGGCGAAAACGAAGGACTTCAGTAAAGTATCGGCAGTGTTCCATAATCGTCTGAAAGAGGACATAGCGCTTGGTTCCTGCGCTACGCACCAGTATTTTATGCACGAGCGAAAGTTGGTGTGGAGCAAAGATGAACTGGCGATTGACTCGCCCTATAACACCTATATCAATAAAGGACTTCCGCCGGGTCCGATCTGTAATCCGAGTGAAGCGGCAATTAAAGCGGCTCTTTACCCCGACGAGGCGTATCTGGAGGAAGGATATCTCTACTTCTGTCTGGGAGATCCCAAGACGGGCGAGACAGTATTTGCCAAAACGCTGAAGGAGCATGAGGCGAATCAGGCGAAGTATTTGAAATTGTGGCAGCAGGCTGACGCGGAGATGGAAAAGGGAAATGGCTAATGTCGGTAAAGTAGAACTGCTCTCTCCTGCGGGGAATATGGAATGTCTGCAAACAGCGTTGAACTACGGCGCAGATGCAGTCTATCTTGCGGGAAAACAATACGGTCTTCGCGCCTTTTCTGATAACTTCGGGATGGATGA
>QAKS01000106.1 GCA_003343685.1 Clostridiales bacterium
AACTGTAAATTGGGAATCGTCAAAAAAGGTAAAAAGAATTTCTGGCTTCATATCATAGTGGGGCCGACCCTCCTGCTGTTGTGTATTTATCTTCTGCCCGCAAGCGCTTTTGAATCCTTTGAAGCGCGTGCAGCGATCGGCACCGTAGCGTGGATGGCCTACTGGTGGATCACCGGCCCCGTAGATTACGCAGTAACAGCGCTGCTGCCCATCGCAGTCAACGCACTTCTGTCTATCACCGACATGAGCGGCGTCATCTCCAACTACGCCTCGGAAACGATTCTCCTTCTGCTTGGGGCGTCTGTCCTTACGGTTTCGTGGGAGATTACGGGTCTGGACAAGCGCATTGCCGCTGTGTTTCTCGGGCTGATCGGAACCTCTCTCACCTCCCATATTATCTTCTGGTTCCTGCTCTCCACAGTGCTTTCCGCAGTCCTTCCCAACGCGGTTGTCTGCGCCACAATCACCCCTATCGCCGTATCCATGCTGAAATATGTGGGTATCAGTGAGATATCCGGCAACAGGACAGGCTCTCTTATTCTCATGACGATTGCATGGGGCGCAGGCGTGGGCGGTCTCGCCTCGCCGCTGGGCGGCGCAATGAACCTTGTCGTCGTGGACTATATCCAGGAACTTACCGGAACCGAATATATGTATTCGGACTGGGTCATAAAATTTCTTCCCATTATGCTGTTGCTGATCGTATCCAACATCATTTTCCTCCTCTGCGTTAAGCCGAAAAAGGTTCAGCTCAGCGGCTCGCGCGACTATTTCAGGCAGATGCGCGCAGATATGGGAAAGATGAGCCGCAACGAAATCATCTGTCTCAGTCTGTTTCTCATTGCTACGGTTCTTTCGTTCTCCAGAAGTCTCTATTCCTCTGTTCTGCCGGGTCTCAAGCCGGCCTACGTATTTATCATCTGCGCCATATTGTCCTTCCTCGTCCGCAATAAAGAGGGCGAACGGATTATGAAATGGAATTACGTCCAGACGAAAATCGTCTGGTCTCTGATTTATGTCTTTGCGGGCGGTCTTGCCGCAGGCACGCTGCTGACCGACTCCGGAGCGGACCTGTGCATCGGCGAGCTCGTCTCCGGCATGGGGCTAACCGGCGGCTTTGTCACCGTTCTTGTAATCGTCGCCGTCACCATCCTGCTGTCCGACGTGACCTCCAATACCGCCACCGCAGCCGTTGCCATCCCCATCGTCATCTCAATCATAAACGTCATCGGGCTCAACCCCATACCGTATGTATTTATCGCTACAATCGGCGTGAATCTGTCCTATATGCTGCCCACGTCCATCCGTGCTATTCCTGTGGGCTATGGGATGTCGCCCTCCTTTATGTTTAAAAAGGGCGTCGTGCTCACCGTTATCCTAATCGCTTTGCTTTCCGTATCGGCTTGGGCACTTCTCAGCACCGGCTGGTTTAATCTTGCCTAAGGGAGGTCTGCCAAATGAAATATGAATCCATTATCGAAGCAATCAAACACTACGCCGGGACACAGCCGGACGCTCTTGCCGTATGTGAGATGAATAAGAGTGTCACCTATGCGCAGTACTGGGACGGCATCGCAAAAACTGCCGCTGCCCTTGTGGATGCCGGGCTGCAAAAGGGCGACCATGTTTTGCTTCGGAACTTTCAAAATATCGACTATCTGACGGCATTTTCTGCCCTGCAATACATGGGTGCCCTGCCCATCCCCATTGAGAAATCCATCAACGAAGAACGGATGGCGGAAATCGCAGAAAAGGCCCGCGCTTCTGTCGTAATCTCCAACAGCCCCGTCCCCGGCCTTTCCTTTATCAGCCTCAGCGGGCTGGCGGAAAAAAAGGACGAATTTCCCCCAATGAAACTTCCCATGCCGCGTTCCGATGAACGCTCCATGATGCTGTATACGACGGGAACCACCGGCGCATCCAAGGGCATTATCATGCACCATCTGGGCGACGTTTCCATTTCGGAAAACATCATACAGGGTACAGAGATGAAAAAGGGCAACGTGGAGATCATTCCCATGCCCCTCAACCACTCCTTTGCCCTTCGCAGATATCAGTCCGACATGGTCAACGGCGGTACCGCCTGTCTGATGAACGGCATTGCCTTTATCGGCGTGCTCTGGAAGATGATCGCCAAATACGGCGCCACCTCTATGGCCATCGCGCCGGCTGCCCTTTCCGTAATCTTCAAGCTGTCCGACGACAAAATCGCCGAATACGACGGACAGTTCGACTATATTCAGGTAGGCTCCGCGCCTCTGCCGGAGGCGGATAAGCAGCGGCTTTTGAGGCTTTTGCCCCATACGCGGCTGTACAACTTCTACGGCTCTACCGAGGCAGGCTGCGCCTGCATCCTGAACTTCAACAGCGGCGACGACCGGTCAGGCTGCATCGGCCGTCCAACGGTCAACTCCAAAATACGCTTTACCGATGAAAACGGCAGAGAAATGCCACACACAGACAAGGAGCATCCCGGCCTTCTTTCCTGGGGCGGCCCCATCGTCATGGAGTGCTACTACAAAGACCCCGCCGAAACGGCGCGAACCCTGCAAAACGGCTATATCCGCACCAACGATATGGCATGGCTCGACGAAGAGGGCCGCTGCATTCTGATCGGCCGGGCTGACGACATCATCAATTCCGGCGGCAATAAAATCGCCCCCTCGGAGATTGAAAAAATTGCAGATTCCTTTCCCGGCGTATGCGAAAGCGTCTGTTCCTCCGTCAAGGACAGTCTGTTGGGCGAAGCCCCGGTTCTCGTGGTTGTTCCCAAAAAGGACGGCTATGACAAAGCCGGACTTCTGCGCTTCCTCTCGGAACGGATTGAAGGCTACAAGCTGCCCCGCGCTCTGGTGGAAGCAGAGTCCCTTCCCCGAACGTTCAACGGCAAAATACTCCGCCGTCAGGCCAAAGAAACTCTCGCCGAAAAAGGCGTCAAGCCCGGCGACGGCATCGGCGCGGAATAGCGCATACGGCTGCCAAAAAAGCTCTCCGCGCCCTTCGTTCGCGGAGAGCTTTTTTGGCCGTCCGCTTCCGTTGCCCTCTGCCGCATTTCACACCTTGCAGTTTGCTGCGCTTTACCCTATAATCAAATATATTGGCAAAAACGCCATGCAAAAGCAGCGAAAGGCTTAAAGAATGATAAAAGACGACAGCATTTTTGTAGAAGAGAGAAAAAAACTCATCGTAGACTATGTAAATGAAAACAGCAAAGCCACCGTGTCGGAATTGGGAGACTTGTATTCCGTGTCTCCCTCGACCATCAGAAACGACTTAAGAGATCTGGAAAACTGCGGTCTGCTCCGACGCACACATGGGGGCGCCGTTTCCTGCCGAAGCGTCAATTTTGAGGCAAATTCATACGAAAAATCGGTGGTATGTATTGAATCCAAAAAAGCAATTGCCGCCGCAGCGCTGTCACATATCAAAAACAGAGATACCATTGCGCTGGATACCGGAACGACAGCCTACGAGCTTGCGCTTCTTCTCACCGACTTCAGCGATCTCATGGTGGTGACCTGTGATCTGGAAATCGCCTCGTTTCTGGAGCGCCGCACCGATGCCGGCATCTTCATTGCCGGCGGCCGCGTCCGGCGTGATTACCACTGCACCTATGGCAAGAAGGCCATCGACGCCATCTCCGATCTGAACGTGGATAAGGCCTTTCTCAGCGCCAACGGCGTCAGCCTGACAAGGGGCGTCACGACGCCGAATATCGACGTGTCCCAGATGAAAAAGCTTTTTATGGGAATTTCTTCAGAGTCCTTCCTGCTTTGCGATCATACAAAGCTGGGAAAAACGTCTTTTGCCCGCTTTGCGGATCTCGATTCTATAGAGACGCTCATCACCGATGATCAGGCCGACCCCGACTTTGTCGAAGCCGCCCGACAGAAGGGTGTGGATGTCGTTCTCGCCCCAAAGATATCCCCCGCTTAACGTGGGGACAGCGATTGCCGCTTGTGCGGCATACGCCTCAATTATTCATCTCCCCCTGCTCGTCCGCCTTTGTAATCCTACCGCCCAGCTTGTCCAGCCCCACCGCCGCGGCAAAGCCCGCCGCAGCACACAGCAGACACAGCAGGCCTTCTCCTATTCCTGCATAATCCAGCGGAATAATCATCACGGCAGATGCCGCAACCAACCCAAGCACCACATGCGAAACCACAGAGTATTTTCTTTCATACAAGGCATTGACGCCGCGCGCCAGTCCCAGCGCCGCCAGAACCACGCCGATCAGCAGCGGTATAATGACCTCGGGAGAAAAATTTGCTATTCCGGCGGTCATCGGCTGATACAGCCCCAGAAAAATCAGGATCGAAGAGGAGGACAATCCCGGCACGATCAGACTCAGCCCCCATACTCCGCCGCAGAACAGGAACCACCAGATATTCGGCTCGATAGCCGCCGCCGCGCTCATCCGAATTGTGAGCAGCAGCGCCGTCAGCCCGACAAACCCCGCAGCCAGCCCTATCCATGACCCCTTCGTTCTTCCCTGTCCGCCCGCGTCCCGGTACAGAGACGGCAGCGTCCCCACAATCAGGCCGAAAAACAGACAAACCATATATTTGGGCGAGCTTTCAAAAAACAGCTCCACCAGCTTTGCCAGCCCGAAAAATCCCAAAACCCATCCGATTCCCACCGGCAAAAGCAACCTCCAGTATTTTTTTATCGCCCCTGCCGGATGGGAAAACAGCTCCATCATAGGGCGGTATATTCCGAAAAGCACGCACAGCACGCCGCCGCTCACCCCCGGCAGGATTGCCCCGACGCCAATCAGCGCACCCTGAATTGCTCTTAAAATCCACAGTCCTGTATTCTTTGCCATGTTCACCTCATAAATATATCATACAGTATCAGCGTTGATGATATGCGTTGTCCCCGCTTTTGTCAATATATGGGATGTAAATATTTATCGTTCCTTTAAAATCCTCCATTGCATGTCCCCTTTTTGCAGCCTCGGACAGATCAGGCGGCAGCTTTGCAAAACTGCCAAGCTTGAGAGCACAGGAGTGCATGACATTACATAATATGCAGTAAGCCGGGCGCGGGCCACCCCCTCTCCGGCTATATCATTATTCGGGAGGACATAAATGGAACGTTCACAGTCATATATCATTCTATCCCTTGAACTCCACCTGTTTTTTGCGAGGATTATGAAGGAACACGCGCTGTTTCTTGCCGCCGGCTTCACGCCGGTCAATGCGTCCTTTTCAAAAGAGGCAAATCTGTTCAAGTCGCAATTTGAAGAGCTGCTTACGCAGGCAGTGCGTTTGGGAGACGGCATTGTCCGCGCCAAAACCCTCTGTTCGGGAGAAATCGTTACGGAATTCACCGCAAAAACAGAACAGCAGACACAGCAGTTTACGGGAATCGCCATAGACCAGCGCATTACAGCCCTCGAAGAAAACATGCGTTCCGGCGAAATTTGCCGGGTAACGCCGGCGCTGCTGGAGCAAGTCCGCTTCCTCAATCAAACCGCCATCCGTCTGACACACGGGTTGATTCATTTGAAGGAACGCATCCTTGATGGCGTTACCTCCTGCTGTATATTTACCACGAACTACCCGCTGCTGATCCAGCACATTATCCGTGAAGCCAAACTGTACTGCACCTATCTGACCGATCTCGAAAGCGGTCGGCCCGTCGACGATATGAGAATGCGTCAGACGGAACAGTTCTGGAACCGCATTATGATGGAACACGCCCTGTTTATCAGAGGCCTGCTCGATCCCTGCGAGGAAGCGCTGATCAGGGCGGCAAACGACTATGCAGAGGACTACGCCCGTCTGCTGGAAACCTCGCGCGCTCGCTGCGACTTCACCTGCCCCCAGCCGGGTGGTTCTCTGGCGGAAACAATAAAATTCCGGGATTTCAAATCCGCCGGAACAAAAGGCATCTGCTGCTGCGAAATCCAATCCGTAATTTTGCCGCTGCTTGCCGACCACGTTCTTCGCGAAGCAAACCATTATATCCGATTGTTAAGCGATTGACCGTCCTATAGCTGCGGCTTTGCAGCGGCTGCTTCACAGTTTAAAACAGCCGCTTTTCGGCAAAAAAAGTAAGCGGCGCAGTGCGCCGCCCAGAAAAGAGATATAAAGGATCTTCGGGCGTGACCCATACGCCCGCAACCCCTCCTGCTGAGGGGGAGAAATGCCGCGATTCAAACGTTTCCGCCGAATCGCGGTCCTTGCATTAGATAGTAAATACAGGTGCCTCACCGCGCCCGATACGCTGTGAATTCTCCAAACACAGCTTATAGCCGCGGTAATAGTTATCATAGGTAGCCGCACCGACATGAGGCGTCACGATAAGGTTGGGCAGA
>QAKS01000014.1 GCA_003343685.1 Clostridiales bacterium
TCAGAAATGAAGGAGAGGGTTTTGAAATGGTTGCAAAGATAATCGTACTCGTCATATTCTTTGCGGTGATGGTGTTCATAGGAATCGCCAACCGCAAACGCTCACGGGACGTAAACGGCTTTCTGCTGGGGGGCAGAGCTGTGGGGCCGTGGCTTACGGCTTTTGCCTACGGCACGTCCTATTTTTCCGCAGTCATCTTTATCGGCTATGCGGGGCAGTTCGGCTGGAAGTATGGTGTCGCGTCTACGTGGATCGGTCTCGGAAACGCATTTATCGGCTCGCTGCTGGCATGGCTCGTGCTCGGCAGGCGCTCCCGCCTCATGTCTCAGCACATCGACAGCGCGACAATGCCTGATTTTTTTGGAAAGAGATACGACTCAAAAGCACTCCGAACGATGGCGGCGGCAATTATATTTGTCTTTCTGATTCCGTATACCGCGTCGCTTTACAATGGACTTTCGCGTCTGTTTGCGGTAGCCTTCAATGTGGACTATACGGTTATGATCGTCATTATGGCGCTGCTGACCTGTGTATATGTTGTGGCGGGCGGCTATAAGGCGACGGCTGTTACGGATTTTATCCAGGGCATTATTATGCTCGTGGGCATTTCGGCAGTCGTGATTGCAGTGCTGAACACGAACGGCGGCTTTACCGGCTCGCTGACGGCGCTGGCACAGGTGACGGACGAAACGGTTTCGGATGCGCCCGGCGTCTTTACGTCGTTCTTTGGGCCGGACGCATTGGGCCTTTTGAGCGTCGTCATCCTGACGTCCCTAGGGACATGGGGACTGCCCCAGATGGTGCAGAAATTCTATGCCATCAAGGACGAGCGTTCGATTCATAAGGGTACGATTATCTCAACCCTGTTCGCTCTTGTGGTGGCGGGCGGCTGCTATTTCCTGGGCGGCTTCGGCAGGCTTTTCCTGACGGGCGAACAGGTGGCCGCCGGCGGGTATGACGGGATTATCCCCTCGATGATGGAGGGATTACCCGACCTTCTGCTGGGGCTGGTTGTAGTGCTGGTGCTCTCCGCCTCCATGTCGACGCTGTCCTCGCTGGTGCTGGCCTCCAGCTCTACACTGACCATCGACCTGATCGACCCGAAGGAGAAAATGGAGAACAAAAGGCGTGTTCTGCTGATGAGGGTTTTCGTCGTGGCGTTTGTGGCGATTTCAGCCGTCATCGCCATCTGGCAGTATAAAAACGGAGCGGCCTTTATTGCGCAGCTGATGGGCATCTCCTGGGGCGCTCTCGCCGGAGCGTTCCTCGGACCCTACATCTACGGCCTGTACTGGAAGCGCGCCTCAAAGGCTTCGGTTTGGGTGAGCTTCATTTTTGCCGTTGTGTTTATGTGCGGCAACATTCTGTTCAAAGAGCTGTATCCGTCATGGCTCCAGTCGCCCATCAACTGCGGAACGGTCACCATGCTGTTCTCTCTTGTAATCGTGCCCATCGTAAGCCTCTTTACAAAGGAGCCCTGCAGAGAGCTGGTGGACGGCATGTTTTCCTGCTATGAGCAAAAGGTAATGGTCGCCGCAAAGACGGCGCTGGGCGAGGATGAAGCCCGGTAAGAGACGTTCCGAAAATCTCAGAAGAGGACATTCGGGCTGTACAAATAGAGTTTGCCGAGAATGGGTCTCCCGCAAAGGAGGCTCGTTCTTTGTTAGTAAAACCCGAGGGGCATGTGTATGTTTTTCAAAATTTTTGAATATTATTAAATTTTGAGGTTTTATGGTTGACAACGAAGTTGACATATGCTAATATAGTAAATTGCATTAGCATCGTTAAACTGCTCGTACTGTCTTCTCAGTCAAGGGAGGGTATGAGACCGGTTTTGAGCGCCCGGAAGGGTATAAATCGGCGGGTATGTGCGGATAATAAATGCAAAAAATGCGGCCCTTGGATATTAATTTATAGGAGTAATGTCATAATATGGTGCATGAAATCAATACCGGTATAACGAAACGAATGAGCTTTTCGAAGATCGAAGAAGTCCTGCAGATCCCGGATCTGATCGAGATACAGAAGGACTCTTACGACAGGTTCATGAAGGAAGGGTTAAAGGAGGTCCTTGCGGACGTATCTCCCATCACCGACTACTCGGAGAACCTGATGCTCGAATTCGTGGATTACTACTTCAACGAGAAGCCCAAGTATGACGTGGAAGAGTGCAAAGAAAGGGACGTGAATTATGCGGCCTCTCTTAAGGTTGTCGTTCGGCTGATTAACAAGGAGACGGGCGAGGTTAAGGAGTCTGAAGTATTCATGGGCGATTTTCCGCTGATGACCGACAAGGGAACCTTCATCATCAACGGTACGGAGCGCGTCATCGTATCCCAGCTGGTGCGGTCGCCCGGCGTTTACTACGATACGGTTAAGGATAAATCGGGCAAAGACCTGTTTATGAGCACGGTCATCCCGAACCGCGGCGCATGGCTGGAGCTGGAAAGCGACAGCAACGACTGCATATGGCTCAGGGTAGACAGGACAAGGAAGCTGCCGGCGACGGTGCTGCTCCGCGCTATGGGTCTGGCGGACAATCAGGAAATTATCGACTATTACGGGGAGAACGACTACCTGACGGCTACGTTCGCAAAGGACGTGGCAAAAAATCAGGACGACGGACTTCTGGAAATCTATAAAAGGCTGCGCCCGGGTGAACCGCTTACGGTTGAGAGCGCCAGCCAGCTCATCGAGGGGCTGTTCTTTGACCCCAAGCGCTATGATCTGGCGCGGGTCGGCCGCTATAAATTCAACAAAAAGCTGGCGCTGGCGGAACGCATCAAAGGGCAGGTATCTGCGGAGAATGTTGCGGATCCGCTGACGGGCGAGTTTATCGCCGCCGAGGGCGACGTGTTTACGGAGGAGACGGCATGGCAGCTCCAGAATTCCGGCATCAACAGCGTGTGGGTGCAGGTGGGAGACGAGAAGGTTAAGGTTGTCGGCAACGGTTTTGTAGACGCCGGATGCTTTTTGGATTTCGAGCCGGAGGAAGTGGGAATCAACGAAATGGTCTACTATCCCGTGCTCAGAAAAATTCTGGACGAGGCAAAGGGTGACGAGGCGACGCTGCGCGCCGCACTAAAGAGCGGCCTCCACGAGCTGATTCCCCGTCACATCATCATTGACGACATGTATGCCTTTATCGGCTACTTTATGAACCTGCGTTACGGCATCGGCGTAACCGACGACATTGACCATCTGGGCAACCGCCGCCTGCGTTCTGTGGGCGAGCTGCTGCAAAACCAGCTGCGCGTGGGTATGAGCCGTCTCGAAAGAGTGGTTCGCGAAAGAATGTCCATACAGGACATGGATGTGGCTACGCCGGCAAACCTGATCAATATCCGCCCGGTGACCGCGGCGGTGAAGGAATTTTTCGGCTCGTCCCAGCTGTCCCAGTTTATGGATCAGACCAATCCGCTGGCAGAACTGACCCACAAGAGAAGATTGTCTGCATTGGGGCCGGGCGGTCTGAACCGCGACCGCGCATCGTTCGAGGTCCGCGATGTTCACCATTCACACTACGGCAGAATGTGCCCCATTGAGACGCCCGAAGGCCCGAATATCGGACTGATCGGCTCTCTTTCCACCTATGCGCGGATCAACCAGTACGGCTTTATTGAATCGCCTTACAGGGTGATCGACAAGGAGAAGGGAATTGTCACAAAGGAGATTAAATATATGACCGCCGATGTGGAGGATCCCTATATTGTGGCACAGGCAAACGAGCCTCTGAATGAGGACGGAAGCTTTGTAAACCGTCGTATCACATGCAGAGAGAGAGATCAGTTTGTGGAGGTTGCTCCGGAGGAGGTCGACCTGATGGACGTTTCGCCCAAGCAGCTCGTATCGGTGGCCACGGCGATGATCCCCTTCCTGGAAAACGACGACGCAAACCGCGCGCTGATGGGTTCCAACATGCAGAGGCAGGCTGTGCCGCTGCTGATTCCCGAATCGCCGATCGTCGGCACGGGCATGGAGGGCAAGGCTGCTTACGACAGCGGCGTGCTCGTCATCGCAAAAGAGGACGGCGTGGTCAAGAGCTGCTCCGGAAAGAAAATTGTCGTGACTGACAAAGACGGCGAGGATCACAACTACAATATGATCAAATACAGCCGCAGCAACCAGGGCACCTGCATCAACCAGCTGCCGCTGGTGCATACCGGCGATACCGTAAAGAAGGGAGATATCCTGGCTGACGGCCCCTCCACGGAAAAGGGAGAGATTGCTCTCGGAAAAAACCTGCTCATCGGATTTATGACGTGGGAGGGCTACAACTACGAGGACGCCGTACTGCTGTCTGAAAGGCTGGTGAAGGACGATGTATTCACCTCCATTCACGTGGAGGAGTTTGAATCTCAGGCCAGAGACACTAAGCTGGGGCCTGAAGAGATCACGCGCGACATCCCCAATGTGGGTGAGGACGCGCTGAAAGACCTCGACAGCCGCGGCGTGGTTCGCATCGGCGCAGAAGTACACAGCGGGGACATCCTGGTGGGCAAGGTCACGCCAAAGGGTGAGACGGAACTTACGGCAGAGGAGAGGCTGCTCCGCGCAATCTTCGGGGAGAAGGCCAGAGAAGTCCGCGATACATCGCTGCGCGTGCCTCACGGCAACGGTGGTATCGTTGTAGACGTAAAGGTATTTACCCGCGAGGATAAGGATGAACTGACGGCGGGCGTCAATAAGCTCGTCCGTGTATACATAGCACAGAAGAGAAAGATTTCCGTAGGCGACAAGATTTCGGGCCGCCACGGCAACAAGGGTGTTATCTCCCGGGTACTGCCCGTGGAGGATATGCCGTTCCTGCCCGACGGGACGCCGCTCGACGTAGTGCTGAACCCGCTGGGCGTGCCTTCCCGTATGAATATTGGGCAGGTGCTGGAGGTTCACCTCGGCATGGCGGCAAAAAAACACGGCTGGAAGATTGCCACGCCCGTATTCGACGGCGCAACGGAGGAGGATATCGAGGCGCTGCTGGCGGAGTCGGGTCTGTCGCCCGACGGCAAGACGGTGCTCTATGACGGACGTACGGGCGAGCCGTTTGAGAACAGGGTGACGGTGGGCTATATGTATATGCTGAAGCTGCACCATCTGGTAGACGACAAGATACACGCGCGCTCTACAGGCCCCTACAGCCTCGTAACGCAGCAGCCCCTCGGCGGCAAGGCCCAGTTCGGCGGACAGCGTTTCGGCGAGATGGAGGTGTGGGCGCTGGAGGCATACGGCGCTGCAAACACGCTGCAGGAAATTCTGACGGTGAAGTCAGACGACGTGGTTGGCCGCGTTAAGACATACGAGGCCATCGTAAAGGGCGAGAACATCCCCGAACCGGGTATTCCGGAGTCGTTCAAAGTGCTCATCAAGGAGCTGCAGTCCCTTTGTCTGGACGTAAAGGTTCTGGGCGAGGAGGACAAGGAAATTGTCCTGAAAGAGGTGGACGACGACTTTGTGGATCTGGACGTCAATATTGAAGGCGAGGAAGACAAGGCCGGGATCAGCCGTATCGGCGAGGACGACGATCTGGACAACATTGAGATCGACGACTTTGATCTGGCGGATATGGATATGGATGATGATCATGAGCCGGGAATGCTGCCCGATGCGGACGGAGACGATGACGAGGATCTCGACGTGGACAACATGGAGATCGACATCGACGATCTGCTGGAAAATGGCGACGCGCTGGAGGTGCCGCTGCTCGACACGCTGGATGACGACCTGCTCGCCGGAGACGACGACAAGGAAGATTTCTGATTTCAGGGGCAGATGACAGAGTTAAAAAAGGTTATAAGATAGAGAAGCATACGAGAAGGGAGAATCGACATTGTCAGAGCTGAGCACATTCGATTCGATGCAAATAGGTCTTGCATCGCCGGAAAAAATAAGGGAATGGTCGAGAGGCGAGGTTAAAAAGCCTGAGACGCTGAACTACCGCACACTCAAGCCGGAGAAGGACGGTTTGTTCTGCGAGAGGATATTCGGGCCAACCAAGGACTGGGAGTGCCACTGCGGCCGCTATAAGCGCATCCGCCATAAAGGCGTGATCTGCGACAAGTGCGGCGTTGAGGTGACGCTGGCAAAGGTGCGCCGTGAGCGTATGGGCCATATTGAACTTGCCGCACCCGTTTCGCACATCTGGTATTTCAAGGGGATACCGTCACGCATGGGGCTTCTGCTCGACATGTCGCCCCGGGCGCTGGAAAACGTGCTCTATTTCGCGTCCTTTGTAGTGACCGACCCGGGCGAGACGCCGCTGCAGTATATGCAGCTCCTCTCTGACAAGGAATATCGCGAGGCTCAGATGAACTACGGCGAGGATTCCTTTAAGGCGGGCATGGGCGCAGAGGCCGTCAAGGTGCTTTTGAAAAACGTAGACATCGAAAAGGAAAATGAAAAGCTCAGAAAAGAGCTGGAGACGGCGACGGGACAGAAGAGAGTCCGCGCCATCAAGAGGCTGGAGGTCGTTCAGGCATTCCGCAAGAGCGGAAACAAGCCGGAGTGGATGATTTTGGACGTAGTTCCGGTCATTCCGCCGGAGATCAGGCCGATGGTGCCGTTGGACGGCGGCCGCTTTGCCACGTCTGACCTGAACGATCTTTACAGAAGAGTGATCAACAGAAACAACCGCCTGAACCGGCTGCTGCTGCTTCGTGCTCCCGACATTATCGTGAGAAACGAGAAGAGAATGCTGCAGGAGGCTGTCGACGCCCTCATAGATAACGGCAGAAGGGGTCGCCCCGTGACGGGCGCGGGCAACAGAAGCCTGAAATCCCTCTCCGACATGCTCCGCGGCAAACAGGGGAGGTTCCGCCAAAACCTGCTCGGAAAGCGCGTCGACTATTCGGGTCGTTCGGTTATCGTTGTCGGACCGGATCTTTCCATGTTCCAGTGCGGCCTGCCGAAGGAAATGGCGCTGGAGCTGTTTAAGCCCTTCGTCATGAAAAAGCTGGTGAAGGACGATTATGCGCACAATATCAAGAGTGCAAAGCGCATGGTGGAGAAAGTGCGTCCCGAGGTATGGGATGTATTGGAGGAGGTCATCAAAGGCCACCCCGTGCTCTTAAACCGTGCACCTACGCTGCACAGGCTGGGCATTCAGGCGTTTGAGCCTGTTCTCGTGGAGGGCAAGGCAATCAAGCTGCATCCGCTGGCCTGCACGGCATACAACGCCGACTTTGACGGCGACCAGATGGCCGTTCATCTGCCTCTCTCCGTAGAGGCGCAGAGCGAGGCAAGGTTCCTTATGCTGGCGGCGAACAACATTCTGAAGCCTCAGGACGGAAAGCCTGTCGTTTCACCGACGCAGGACATGGTCATCGGTTCCTATTATCTGACGATTATCAAGCCGGGAGCCAAGGGCGAGGGAATGTATTTTGCAGACCCCGACGAGGCTGTGCTGGCCTACAATACGGGAAACATTGACATGCAGGCGAAGATCAACGTCCGCGTGACAAAGAAGATCGGCGAAGAGACAAAAACGGGTATCATCGAGACCAGTGCGGGACGCATTATATTCAACAATGCAATTCCGCAGGATTTGGGATATCTGGACAGGAGCATCCCCGGCAACGAGCTGAAATACGAGATCGACGAGGTTGTGGGCAAGAAGCAGCTGGGCAAAATTGTAGACTACTGCTTTATGGCATTGGGCGCCTCCAAGACAAGCGCCGTGCTCGACAAGATCAAGGCGCAGGGTTTCCACTACTCCACGATCGGCGCATTGACGGTCAGCGTTTCCGACATTATTGTGCCGGAGGAGAAAAAACAGTATATTGAGGAGGCCAACGACGCTATCGTCGCCATTGACAACCAGTTCAAGAAGGGCTTCCTGACAGAGGCGGAAAGAAAGGAAAATGCTGTCCGCGTTTGGAGCGAGACGACAGATAAGGTGACAAAGGCCCTTCAAGGCAATATGGACGAGTTTAACCCCATCAACATGATGGCGAACTCGGGCGCCCGCGGCAGCATTAACCAGATCAGACAGCTGGCAGGCATGCGCGGACTGATGGCCGACCCGAACGGTGAGATTATCGAGATTCCGATTAAAGCGAACTTCCGCGAGGGGCTTTCGGTTCTGGAGTTCTTCATCAGTTCACACGGCGCGAGGAAGGGCCTTGCAGACACGGCTCTGCGGACGGCGGACTCGGGCTACCTGACGAGGAGGCTTGTAGACGTATCCCACAACGTCATCGTTCACGAGGACGATTGCTTCGCTACGCTGGGCGAGAAGATACAGGGCATTACCGTATCTGACCTGAAGAGCGGAAACGGCGTGGTGGAATCCTTGGCAGACCGTATCCGCGGCAGAGTGACGGTGGAGGATATCGTCCACCCGGAGACGGGAGAGATTATTGTCCCCAGAAACGGGCTGATCAACGGCATTAAGGCCATGGAGATTGAAAAGGCGGGCATTAAGGAAGTGACGATTCGCTCCCTGCTCACCTGTAAGAGTGAACACGGCGTATGCGCCAAGTGCTACGGCGCAAACATGGCGACGGGCAATCCGGTGGATATCGGCGAGGCTGTGGGCGTCATTGCGGCGCAGTCTATCGGAGAGCCGGGCACACAGCTCACCATGAGAACGTTCCATACGGGCGGCGTTGCCGGCGGCGACATCACGCAGGGTCTTCCTCGTGTAGAGGAGTTGTTTGAGGCGAGAAAGCCCCGCGGTCAGGCTGTCATTACGGAGATCGGCGGAACAGTGTCTCTGGAGGACAGCGGAAAGAAGCGCGAGATCACGATTGAGCCGGCGGCAGGAATGCCGAAGACCTACTCCATTCCCTACGGCGCAAGGCTGAAAGTGGAGGACGGACAGGAAATAGAAGCGGGCGACCCGCTGACCGAGGGCTCCATCAATCCGAGTGACATTCTGCGGATCAAGGGCGTCAAGGGCGTTGAGGAATATCTCTTAAAAGAGGTGCAGCTCGTTTACCGCATGCAGGGCGTTGAAATATCCGATAAGCACTTGGAGATTATCATACGCCAGATGCTCAGAAAGTGCCGCATCGATGACGCGGGAGATACCGACCTGCTGACAGGCGAGATGGTGGATATGTATCGCTTTGAGCAGGAGAACGAGCGCATGGAACGGGAGGGCAAACGTCCCGCTGTCGCCAGCCGCGTCCTGCTGGGTATCACGAAGGCTTCGCTTTCCACAGATTCGTTCCTGTCGGCGGCGTCGTTCCAGGAGACGACGAGAGTACTCACCGACGCGGCGATCAAGGGTAAGGTGGATCCGCTGACGGGCCTCAAGGAGAATATTATCATCGGAAAACTGATTCCTGCCGGAACGGGCATGAAGCGGTATAAGAATATAGACGTGATCCGAAACATTGAGAACGAGGATATTGTCGCCCAGTTCCTGGAGCAGGAGGCCGCAGAGGGTGCCGAAAGCCCGGCGGACAGCGCTGCCGAATAAGGGCGGAAAAAGAGAGGGGACAGATGATCGAGAGAGATAAGAGCTGCCAGTTTTATGGCAGCAACATTTGCGGATATGCCGGGTCTGAGGGGTGTGAAACGTGCTTTATGAACAACATCTCGGACAAAAACGACGGAAGACAGAGCGCGTATGACGCGTGGCAGATCACGCGCAGCTATATCCCGGATGACGTCGACGAACTGCACACGGGCGGAAAGTGCCGTCTGTGCAGGAAGGACGAACCGAACGATGCAGATTGCTACTGTCTTGTGGATCTGGCCCATCCCGAGCCGGAGCACAGGAAGGGGATGTTTTTTGGATTCGGCAAAAAGGTGCGCTCAGAGATTGGCTCTATGCTGACGGTTCCGGTGTCGGCCTGCAGCGAATGCAAGCGCAGGATGCGCATGAAGGACATTACCCAAATCGGTGTATGGCTGCTGATACTGGCAGTTGCGGTGGT
>QAKS01000033.1 GCA_003343685.1 Clostridiales bacterium
ACGAAAGAAAATTTGTCCATTGCGCCGGCGACAGACATGCCATAGCGCTGAAAGGCGCGCCGCCCGTCGTCCTGAACCGTCGTTAAAATGCCTCCGTTTAAAAATTCGATCATCGGTTCTGCTCCTTTATCTCCTGCGGCGCAAGGGGTGTCGGCTCGTATCCTGCCGTTTTGACATATTCCTCGCGTGTAATGGGATGAAACCTGATGCGCTGACCCGCTTCAAACAGAATCGGGTGCTCGCGGGTATGGTCATACAAAACAAGCGGCGTCTGTCCGATGATTTGCCAGCCGCCGGGAGAAGCCATAGGGTAAATTCCCGTCTGGCTGCCTGCGATGCCGACGGAGCCGGCCGGCAGGCTCGTCCGCGGTACGGCAAGGCGCGGTGTGGCAATGCGGCTGTTCATGCCGCCCAGATAGGCAAAGCCGGGGGTAAAGCCCAGCATATAGATTAAATAATGGGGGCGGGAGTGGAGCCGAATGACCTCCTGTTCGCTGATGCTGTGGTAGGAGGCGACGACTGAAAGATCCGTCCCGCTTTCGCCGCCGTAATAGACGGGTACGTCGACGATCTCGCTTTCGGGCAGGTGGATGTCGGGCGTTTCCTCGACGATACGGCGGATAGATGCAATCAGCTGCCCTTGGCGGATGATATGGGGCTCGTAGTGGATCATGACGGAGCGGTATGTGGGCACCAGTTCTACGATGCCGGGAATGTCGCTCTGCTCCAGAAGGAGACAGAAAGCGCGGACGCGGTGGTTCATGCGTTCGCTGATCTCATTGCCGAATTCTACGGTCAGCGCTCTGTCCGAGCTGTTCAGATATCTTACGTGTTTCAGTTCTTCAGTGTTCAAAACGGCTGTTCTCCTAGACGATGTTGCGGAGCGCCGTGACGGATATACCCTCGTCGCTCAGGCGGCGGCGTATTTTTTTCACGAAGGCTACGGCATGGGCATTGTCGCCGTGGACGCATACAGACTGGCACACAATGGGAATATCGGCGCCGTCAATCGTCTCCACGACGCCTTCTTTTGCCATGCGAACCGTGCGGGCGATGGCTGCGTTTTCATCGGTGATGACGCTGCCGGGAAGCCTGCGGGAGACAAGGGTGCCGTCGCCGTTATAGGCGCGGTCGGCAAAAAATTCGCCCGCCGCGCGAAGCCCCTGATCCCGGGCGGCTTTTAAAAGCTCGCTTCCCGCCAGTCCCATGACAATGATGCTGTCGTCAAATTCCCTGACGGCGCGGCATACCTCAAAGGACAAATCGGAATTTTTGGCACACATATTATAGAGTGCGCCGTGAGGCTTGATGTGCTGAACAGGCAGCCCGTGCGCTTTTGCAAAGCCGAAAAACGCACCCAGCTGGTATTTGGTATATGCGTAAGCTTCTTTTGGCGTGACGTCATTGTTCCGGCGGCCAAAGTCCAGAAGATCGGGGAAGCCGGGATGGGCTCCGACAAAGACGCCTCTGTCTGCGGCAAGGGCGACGGTGCGATCCATCACAAGGGGGTCGCCCGCGTGCCAGCCGCATGCGACATTGGCGGAGGTGACAAACGCGAGCACCTCATCATCCAGGCCGAGTTTGTAGCTGCCGAAGCTCTCGCCCAGATCGGAATTTAAATCTATTTGAAACATATTCTGTCCTCCTCAGTCGGAAAGGTCTCCGTTTTTTACATCCGTGATGAACATGTACCCCGGTGCATGCGTAATGACAATGGGCGGTTTTGTGTTCATGCACACTGCCTGCGGCGTGACGCCGCACGCCCAGAACACGGGGATTTCGCCGGAACGGATATCCGGCGGATCGCCGAACTCCGGCTTCATGACGTCATGAATACCGATAAGCGAAGGGTCTCCGACATGGACGGGGGCGCCGTGTACCTTGGGGTAACGCCCCGAAACAAGAGCAGCGCGGCTCACCAGACTGCCCGGAATAGGGCGCATACTGCAAACCATGGGGCCGCTGAACACGCCTGCACTTTTACATTCAATATTTGTGATATACATGGGGACGTTTCTGCCGTTTTCAATGTGGCGCACAGGTACGCCTTCCTCCATCATGGGCGATTCAAATGTAAAGCTGCAGCCGATGAGAAAGCTGACAAAATCGCCGCGCCAAAAGGGAGATACGTCCTCGTATTCTCCTGTCAGAACGCCGTTTTCATATACGCGGTATTTGGGGATATCCATGGCAATGTCGCTGCCCGGCGCCGTGATGGAAAATTCACGGGAGCCTTCGTCGCTTACTTCGAGAAGCGGGCAGGGCTTGGGGTTGCGCTGGGCAAAGAGAAGAAAGTCATAGGCCAGCTCTTTGGGCAGAACGACGAGATTGCCCTGTGCATAACCGCCGCACATGCCCGCGGTCGGGCGGACCAGCTCACCCTGCCGTATCATGCCGCGCACCATCCGGGGGGAAGCGTGAAACAGATCGTTCATGTTGTGTTTTCCTTTCTGAATGTAAATTTAATATCATAAATGGGAAAGAAATAACAATAGCGCCTGCTCAATATAAATAGAGAAGGGAGCAGAAACATTCCCGTGATAAGGAGGAGGCCATGCTGTACAGTAAACTGAGGGAAAAGGTCGTGGTGAACACCTGCGACGGGAGAACAATGGGATTTATCAAGGATCTGGTAATCGACGAATGCACGGGAAGAATCTGTTCTATTGTCGTCCCCGGGGGAGAAGGGCTGAAAAGCCTGTTTCACGCGCGCCGCTGTGTAATCTGCTGGGAGGATATCTGCAAAATAGGGGAGGATGTGATTCTGGTAAAGATCAGAGAAGTGAGATAGATGTGAAAAAAATCCGGGGTTGTACAATTGTGCGGGAAATGTGGTATAATGACGGTAAAATACCGCAGAAGCGTGAGGAAACCATATGAAATGTATTTATTGCGGATATTCCGAAAGCAAGGTCGTGGACTCAAGGCCGCTGGACGACGGCACCGCAACACGTCGCAGGCGCGAGTGCCTTAAATGCGGCAGGCGCTTTACCACCTATGAAAAAGCGGAGCAAATGCCCGTAATGGTCATCAAGAAGGACCAGCGCAGAGAGGCCTTTGATATTGAGAAAGTCAAGCGGGGGATTATCAAGTCCTGCGAAAAAAGGGATGTCTCTATGGATACCATAGACGAAATTGCGCTGGATATTGAGAATAAAATCCAGAACAACGTCATGTCGGAGGTGCCGTGTGCGGTGATCGGGGACATGGTGATGGACGCTCTGCGCAAGGTGGATCAGGTGGCTTATGTGCGTTTTGCGTCGGTATATCGGGAATTTAAGGACTTGAGTACCTTTATGGATGAACTGAAAAAGCTGACGGACAAATCGGGAAGCAATGACTGACAGGGAATATTACGGCAGGACAAAAAAGGGGTTTTGCCGCCGGGAAAAGGACGGCGTCATCTACTATACTGTGCCGTCGTTTGACGAGCTGGGGACGCTTCTCCACGGCTTTACCTCCCGAATCGGGGGCGTGAGCAGGGGGCCGTTTGAGAGTCTCAATCTGAGTTTGAAGCGCGAACAGGAGATGGACAATGTGACTGAAAACTTCCGCCGCGCAGGCCGGGCAATCGGTGTAGCTGCGGAGGATATGGCGGTCTGCCACTATGAGCATGGCATCAATGTGGAGCATATAGACGAAACCATGAAGGGAATGGGAATTCGGAGAGAAAACACCATGCCGTTCTGTGACGGCGTGTTTGTCACGGAGCCGGGTACGGTGGCGGTGACGATTCACGCCGACTGCAACCCCATTTTTTTTGCCGATATACAGGGACGCGCTGCGGGCGTATGCCATGCGGGCTGGAAGGGCACGTTGGGCGGCGTCACAGGAACGATCATAAGGAAGCTGAAGGAGACATGCGGAGCGGAACCGAAGGACGTGCTGTTCGGAATCGGGCCGTCTATCGGGCCGTGCTGTTTTGAAGTGAAGGACGATGTCGGCTCGCTGTTTATAGAAAAATACGGCGAGGAGGTGCGCCGGATTGACGGAGAGCGCCAGACAATAGATCTGTGGCTTGTGCTGGCGAAACAGCTGAGGGAGCTGGGTGTGCCGGCGGAAAATGTGACGATGTCGGAGCTGTGTACCTTTTGCGACAGTGAAAATTTCTATTCCTACCGCCGCGACAGAGCAAAGACGGGGGCTATGGGAAGTTTTATGGCTCTGAAACCAAAAACAAAAAAATGATCGGCTTTGCGAGTAAGGCGGGCGTTTTTTGTTTTCCGGCCGGTAAATCGACCGGTTTTTTATTGCCTGAAAAATTTTTTATTTTTTTAAAAAAGGCTGCGATAAAAACAACAACAGGCGTGTTATAGAAGTGAAAGGTGTCAAAAGAGGAAAGCAGGAAGATTTTACATGAATTTGACAGAAAAGTTAATACTTGCTTCATCTTTTGCGGTTATTTTAACTCAGACGACAGGTCAATATGAAAGGAGACAAATATGAAAAAAGTGCTGAGCATGGTTTTAGCGGTGGTATTCTGCGTAACCGCCGTATCGTTTGCGGGAGCGGCCCAGGTGTCTGCGGCGCCGTCCGGGAAGCCGGTGATTGAGGATGTGGATTACGAGAACAACGGAAGAGTTGAGGTGGATTTTACCACAGATATCAGCGTAAAAAACCTTAAAGTCACGGTGAAGGACAGCTCCGGCAAAACCTACAAGGTGACGTCCGTAAGGGCAAAGGATGACGACGAGATATCCTTCAGAATCAATGGGCTGAAGAAGAACAAACGGTATACATTCACGATGTCCGGCGTTAAAAAGCGCTATGGCGACGGAACTTATACGACGGTATCCGGCTCCATCGGCAAGGTGACGCGCATCAAGGCATCCGGCGCGGAAAAGGCGGCGATCGAGAAGATCGAATATGAAGGCGGCGGCCTTGTGGAAGTGGATTTCAAGAAGGACGTCAACCTGAGAAAAGTAAAGGTTACGGTAAAGGACAGCTCCGGCAGAAAGTATGCGGCAAAGATTGTGGAGCGGGATGAGGACGAGCTGGATTTCAGAGTAATCGGCATTAAAGCGGGTAAAAAATATACCGTAACGCTGGCAAACGTGAAGTCCGCCGTGACGGGAAAAACAGCTACGCTTAAGGCTACATTCCGCACAAAAAAGATTTCAGGCCGCAGCGCGAGCGTTGTCGTAAAGGAAGTTGAGTATGATCCGGACGATAGAGAACTTTCGATCGATTTTAAAAAGGACGTCAACCTATGGAACGCTAAGGTCAAGGTGACGGACGCCGAGGGAAAGAGCTACAAAGTTAAGGTTTTGGACTATGACGACGACGAACTGGAAGTTCGCGTATATGGACTGACGGAGGGAGCGTCCTATCGTTACAGCATCAGTGGCGTATACGCCATGGGTTCGGGAACTGCCAAGACAGTAAAGGGTACTTTTGCGGCGGTTGATGACGATGACAACGACGACGATTATGACGACGACGATG
>QAKS01000045.1 GCA_003343685.1 Clostridiales bacterium
TTTCTCGGATTTTTGCTTTTTCCGGCTACAGTCGACGCAAATGCCGCACCGATTGAAATGGTTGCGGATGAGGAATATCGTGCTCCGGCATTTCTTGCAACAATAGACGCCGACACACCTTTACAGGTAGAAAGTGAGGAGCTTCTATTTGATCTGCGAGAAAGTGCCTACTATGCGAAAATAGAAGCCCGCTATATACTGGTCAATCCGACCAACAAGAAAGTTAAGCAGCGTGTCATTTTTCCTTATGTCAGTACAGAAGAATATTATGCCAGCTACTCCGGTGCAGCAACAGATTTTGTCTCCAATACAGATTTTTTGCCGCCCAATGATGTAACTGAGGTCGCGATAAAATTGGATACGACCGAAGTGGATTGTAAAATTTTTGAGAGGAACGGAGATTCCGAATTGCCCATATTTCAGTGCGGTAATGAGACGTTATCGTTTAACGTTTCAGAGCCTTGGATGAATAGAGATAATTCGGAACCTGTTTGGCTGGCTTGCTTTGATTTGGAGATAGCCCCTACATCTACCCATCAAATGAATGCCACATACTGGGCAGGTGCATCGCTCGATCGGAGTACAACGTCGAAATACAAAAATGTGTTTTCCTACCTGCTGTCTCCAGCAAAGCATTGGGCATCTTTCGGCACATTGGTTATCAATGTATTTCCCAATAAAAAACAACCCTATATGGTAAACAGCACCATCCCGTTTACTGCTGAAGAGACAGGAACCTACACCACGGAACTGGATGCCTTGCCCGACAAGGATTTACGTTTTGGCATGTACCACCTGCCCAAAGAGGATGGAAAGGTATGGAGTGAATATGATTACCATATGGCACAAATTTATTTCATTATCGCCGGTATTGTCGTTACCATAATAGCCTTAGTATTTCTGGCAATTAAACGAAGAAGACGCAAAACATGAATAGCTCTTCGGAGTTGCGATTATTCCGACAGAATTTTTATATAGATAAAATTTGATAGAATGATTGTCGGCTCAAAAAGATCAAAAATGACGGAAGCTATCTGTTGCTGTACTATGCGCTTGTTATATCTTAATTAAGTGGATTATGCGAAATCCGCTCGGCATAATGTCACAGTTGCATGATACAAAACTGCAATATCACATGCGATGAATTTACTAGGAGGTCACGGAATGGATATTTATCTTTTAGACACGCTGCTCTATTTCTGTCTTCCGGAATTTGAGGTTCTCAAGTCGAGGGATGGAATTGAATTAATTTTTTTCAAGGATGCAGTAACCAGCAGAAACAGCATAAAAAAGCTAATTGTCAAAGGCCATGAAAATGACGCGTCCGAGGAACAGGGATTTTGGAACCACGCCCATTTGGAATTAAATGTAAAAAGAAAGGATGTTTCGCATTTGTTCTATTTAAGCAGAACAATCGGCTTACATCTCATGAGAAAGCTCAAGGAGTACAATCCGTGCTGGAACTATTGTGTAGAGGCCTTCTGCTATGCCTGCGGAGATGCCGACATACGTTTTTCACAAATTTTTACCGAAGAACCGGTTGGAGACCAAATGGCAATCCATGCGGAGCAAAATGACTGGGCGCAATATTATATAAGAATGGAAAGTAAGGGAGAATGAATATGGAATACTTTGAAAATATAGAATTGTTAGACCATTTGCTGTATTTGTTGATGCCTGAGTTTTCGGCTGTCGATATTGAAACGATCATTCCGCTCGGCGATGATGATTATGAGGAAGTACGCGAAAGATGCATCTTTTTTAATCGATACTATAATGACGGAATTTTTTTACGGTACCGGGAACGGAAACCAGACGCTTTAACGAAATCGAGGTCAACGAGTCCGTAGATATTGAGGTTTCAGAGGACGAAGATGATTTAGAAACTCGAATATCCGTTGGAACAAGATTGGCAAAAAACGTATTTTCCAAATTAAAAATCCGCTTTCCCGACGAGGCCTTCTGTGTTTATGCAGACATGAGAAAAAAAGGAACGATTTCAATCAGGTTCCATAAGAAACGAGATAACGAGCCAGACTGGTGGAGCGAAAAGACTCACAGAAAAAATAAAAACAATGCCATCATAAAGATTACACAGTAGTGTGCGTCTATAAAATGTAAAATTGATAGAATAAATTATTCTGCCATCCACAATCGTGGATGGCAGGACGACGCCTACGGGAACACAACAGCCGGCACAGAGACCTTTGAGAACCACCATGCCTATACGGGAGCGTACATGGACGACGAGACGGGGCTGTATTACTGGAACGAATGCGAGCTTGAGACAAACGTAAATTTTGACGTTCCGGGAGTGTACACCGTAAAGATCATCAGGCATGAAACAGCATATGTGGAATTTCCCATACAGGTCGTGTCTCGGGAATGGCTTCAAGAACAGCTTGACAAGGCGTCGCGCCATTGAGAAAAAAATGTTCAAAAAGGATTTGCCAAGTCCTCCCGTCTGCTCTAGACCACATCCGAATCAAGCCATTCCCTGAACTGCTCCGGGTCAAGTTCTCCTTTTTCACAGCGATCCCGCAGGCTCCTCGCCTGCTTTGACCATGCCGCAAAATCGTCCCGCGTCACCGAGCCATACTTCACCCGCCCGTTCATGCGCTTGTAAGCCCTGTTGTACATCTGCAAGATGGGGCTGTTTTTTACTTTGCTTTCGTATTTTCTGAGCGCACCCACCTGCGTACAGGTTTTTTCCTCGCCGGGCGCCGTATAATCGCAATATTCTGCATCCTTACGCCCGTGCGGCAGGAAAAATCCACCGCAGTGGCGGCATTTCTTTATCTGGGCACCGCTTTTGATCAGCCACAGGAAATCGTGCTCCAACAGCTGCTCGATTCCCTTCAGTTCCAGCATCTGACGCATCCGGGGCCGACTTCCCACGCTCACTCCCCCGCCCTTATAAGAATTTGCCTTGTCCACCGCCTTCGGCTCGGTTACCATAACCGTGTTGTAGGTAATCGCAGCATATTTGAATACATTGCTGGACTCCTCAAAATCCACAGTATTGTCGAGAAAATACAGCCTTTCCTCGCTGTCCATCGTGCCGTAGGGACAATCCGGATCGCTTTCCATCCGGTATATACGCGATATTTCCCGCTTCGCCGCAGCGCTCCATCCCGCCAGATCGTCCAGAATCACGTCAATGCACAGAGTAAAATACTCCTCCACTGTCGGCTTATCCATCTTGTTGGCATGGGGCATCAGTTTGAAATGCTTTCTCAGCGCCGTCTCATAGCCGCTCATATCCGTTATCTCTTTTGCAATATCAAAATCATATACGGGCGATGTGAGCAGGTCGCAGAGAAGCTGGGAAAGCAAATGGGTATGAAAGATCAACTCCGGATGCGCCATATCCAACTCTCTGACCGCCGGACGAAGAATCTCCGAAATTCCCAGAAAAAGTTTGGAACCCATCGAACCGCGGGATCCGTGTTCCTCCGCCACACTGTAAAATATTTTAAAATATGTGTCTACCGCCTTCTGTGCCGCATTTGTATAAAGCTCCCGGACGGCGGTATCGCATATGCGTATCATACCCGAAATCACGTCTCCGTGGTTTAAGACTATCCCCCGCGCTTCCGGCATGAGAAAATCCATATATGAAATAAACATTTCACTGTTTTCAAGCGTCGCAACATAACTTTTTACTGACATATTTCCTCCGTAACAGACAAATATCACCTGATCGTGAATTTAAATTTTATAGCAGATATATTGTTGGCATAATCGCGCCGGTCTATACATCGTGAAAGTATTTATAGACGGAACGAGCCGTTCCGATATCGACTCCGTCCGCGGCCGCCAGATCGTCTATACCCGCCGCCGCAATTTTGTCTATACTGCCGAAAGCCTTCAGCAGACAGGCTTTTCTCTTCTGTCCCACGCCCGCAATCTTATCCAGTTCAGACTCCACCGTTCTCTTTTCTCTGAGACTTCTGTGGTATGTAATGGCAAACCTGTGCGCCTCGTCGCGTATAGCTGTAATCAGCTTAAATGCACCGGAGGTATGAGCAAATACAATCGGCTCGCTCTGCCCCGGAAGGAACAGCTCCTCTTCCCGTTTTGCCAGTCCCGCTATCGCAATTTTATGCTCCAGTCCCATGGATTCAAGCACCGAAACCGCGCTGGAAAGCTGACCCTTGCCGCCGTCCACAATAATCAGGTCGGGCGCCGCACCGAAGCCGTGTTTGTCATCCTCCGCCTGAAAACCGCGGAGCAGCCTTCTCGTAAGAACCTCTTCCATAGAGGCAAAGTCGTTCGGCCCCTCTACCGTTTTGATTTTAAATCTGCGGTACTCCTTTTTGTCCGGTTTCCCGTCGGTAAATACCACCATAGAGGCGACGCTGTCCGTCCCCTGCGTATTTGAGATGTCATAGCATTCCAGCCGTTTGATATAATCCCTGCCGACCGCCCTGCCCAGCTCAATCGCCGCGCCGACCGTTCGTTCATAATCGCGTTTTTCCTTCTGCTCCCGCCGCCAGAGAGACCCCTCCGCATTTTTCCGCGCCATCTCTACAATGCGTCTGTTGTCTCCCCTTTGGGGTACGTTGATCTCCACCCTGTTTCCTCGCACTTCGGAAAGCCATTTTTCTATCGCCTCCCTGTCGGCCATGTCCGCCCCCACGAATATTCTCTTGGGTACCATGGGCTTGCCAATATAGTACTGCTTTAAAAAGCTCTCCAGAACCTCTCCCTCGCTGTCTCCTTCGCTCAGATAAAAGCGTTGAGCCTCTCCCAGCTTACCGCCGCGCACAAAAAAAGCCTGCACACAGGATACATTTTTACCGATCGCCGCCGCAAACACATCCTTATCGTTCAGGTCAGGATAGCCGGCCTTCTGCTTTTCCGCAATGCGCTTCAGCACCGCCAGCTTATCCCGCATGACAGCCGCCCGCTCAAAGTCCATCTTTTCAGATGCCGCCGTCATCGTCTCTTTCAATTCCTTTTCAATCCTATCGTATTTTCCGGACAACAAATCGATCACCTCGTCCACTGTTTTCCGATACTCCTCCTCGGAAATCAATCCGGCGCACGGCGCAAAACAACGCCCCATCTGGTAGTTGAGACAGGGGCGCATATTTTTTCGCGGTCTGGATAAATCCAGCGTGCAGTTTCTCATGGGGAACAGCTTATAGGCCGCGTCCATGACCTCCCGTATCAGATGTGCCGCCAGATATGGGCCGAAATACTTCGCTCCGTCGTTTTCCACCTTCCGCACGATCTCAATGCGGGGAAATTTTTCTTTCACATTGATTTTCACATAGGGAAACTGCTTGTCGTCCCGCAGAAGAATATTATAATAGGGCTTGTACTGCTTAATCAGATTACATTCCAGCACAAGCGCTTCCGTTTCGCTGTCCGTAATGATGTACTCAAAATCGTCTATATTTTCCACCATTGCCGCAACCTTGGACTGCTTGCCCGACGATGCGCCAAAATACTGACGAACCCTGTTTTTCAGATTTTTCGCCTTGCCGACGTAGATTACAGTGCGTTCCCTGTCCTTCATAATATACACGCCCGGGTCCTTCGGCAATGTCGCAATCTTTTCTTCCAGCAGCGGCGTCAACAGTCTTTCCATATCCCTATTTCACATTCTTTATCGCATATTGCATTGCCTTTTTCGCGAGCGGGGCGGCATAACGGGAACCATAGCCCGCGCCTTCGCCAATCACCGCCACAGCGTAAGGGTGTTCCTCATCGTCGATAAAACCGACAAACCACGAGTTGTTTTTCACCTCGCCGTCTTCCGTATACTCCGCGGTTCCCGTTTTTCCGTACATCGCCGTGCCTTTGATGCCGGCAGACGTGCCCGTGCCGCTCTTCACTACGTTTCGCATATACCCCTGCAGCGTCTTTGCCGTCTTAGTGCTCATGATCGTTCCCAAGGAAGACGACGTATAGCTGAAGGGAAATATGCTGTTAGACTCCACGCTTTTCAGCAGCTTGGGTTCAACCATTCTGCCCTCGTTTGCCACCGCACCCGCAATCATTGCGGCGTGCATAGGCGTAATCAGATCATTGTACTGCCCAATTCCCGCCCATGCGAGGTCTCCCAGATTCGCAGACAGTTCAAAATTGCTCTTATACAGCGTAAAATCGCTTATGCTGAACGTCTTGTTGAAGCCAAACCGTTCCGCCACCTCCATCAGCTTTGCCGCGCCGACTTTCTCCGACAGCCGCGCAAAGTAAGTATTGCAGGAATGGGTAAACGCCTCCTCCAGATTTTCTCTGCCGTGCTTTTCTCCGCCGGCGCAGGAAATCTTTTGACCTTCGATAATATCGCTTCCCGTACACGTGTAGTCCAGATCAATTCCGCTTTCTATCGCCGCTGTCGCCGTGACAATCTTCATGACAGAACCGGGAGGGTACCTGCCCATTGTCGCCCGGTCTACCAAACGCGTACCTGTGGACGTGTCCTCCAGATTTGCCGGATCAAATGTAGGTACGCTGACACTCGCCAATATTTCCCCCGTTTGATAGTTCCAGAGTACGCAGGAGCCCTGCGTTTTTCCCATCTGCTTGTAGACGTATTCCGACAGGCCTGCGTCTATCGTCAGCGTCACATCGCTGCCGGACTTGCTCCCACCCTTGACGGCATCCTTTACCTTGTCTACAATATCCTGGTCGAATCCGTAAATGTATTTTGCAAAAACCGTCTCCGCACCGACTGTCTTGCCCTCTGAATCTCCTACCACATGTGAAACCGCCTTGCGTATCGAAGAATCGCTGATATATTTTCTTTTTCCGTCGCTGGTCCATGCCAGCTTTTTTCCGTTTCGGTCAAAAATGGCGCCTGCATCAATGCTCTGCATGGCCTTCTGTACCCGCGGGTTATAGGGTGTGGCAAACCACTGCTCACCATAGGTCACAATCGAATAGAACATATAGATAATAAGAGCTGCCAGCATCACGATAAATACAGCCATCATAAAGCGCATGTTCTTTTTGAACTTCATCGTATCTTTCACTTGATGCCACCTCCCATCATTTTCAAAGCCTCATCCTCGCGTCTGCCGTTTTTCACTGCAATGCCCTCAATGATGCCCAGCTGGATCATTGAGGCAATCATTGAGCTTCCCCCATAGCTGACAAAGGGCAGCGTAATGCCCGTCAGGGGGATCAGCTTGATTACCCCGCCGATAATGATAAAGCACTGCACCGCCAGCATCGCCGTACACCCGAATACCATCAGCGCATCATAGGTGCTGCGCGTATTCATGGCGATGAGCATTCCCCTGATCACAAAAATCAGGTAAAAACAGATGATAAAAATGCCGACGATAATGCCGAATTCCTCTCCGATTACGGTGAAAATATAGTCGGTATGTCCGGCGGGAATAGATTCCGGTGAGCCCAGCCCCAGCCCTACTCCCGTAAGCCCGCCGCTGGCCAGCGCCATCAGCCCCTGTACGATCTGATATCCGTCCGTCTGGTAGGATGCCCACGGATCCAGCCACACCTCCACGCGCGTCCGCACATGAGAGAACAGAAAATAGCTGCCTACCGCACCCGCCCCAAGCACGCCCACGCCGCCCAGCGTCAGCCAGACTCTGCCCGTGGCGGAATAGAACATCAGCAAAAACGTAATCGCTATGAGCAGCGCCGAACCGAGATCTTTTGCCACCACCTGTATGATAACGCAGGCCGCCGTAAATATCATATAGGGAATAAACGATCTGAGCTTATCACGGGTAGACAGGAAAAATGCCGATACCATAATAAACAGAACCTTGGCAATTTCGCTGGGCTGGAAGGAAAATCCCCCTATGTTAATCCAGTTTTTGGCGCCGCCAATCGTCCTTCCGAGAACAATAGCGCTTATCAGCAGCAGCAGCGTCATTCCCATAAACAGCCAGTTCAGCTTGCCAAAGTCCCTGCTGCGGCGCACCAGAATCATCACCACCACCATAGCTACGTTTCCGATCAGCACGCAAATCATCTGCTTCAGCGCCAGATCCGGATTCATCCTGTAAATGACGAGTACGCCAAACGCCCACAAAAAATCTGCCGCCAGCAATACAATTCTGTCAATATGCCGGAACGCATAGCGGATTACATTGTACTGCACCACGATAAAAAACGGTATCACTACCCCGAAAAACAGCGCCACCATATCGATCCCGGCACCCTCTTCCCTGCCGCGGAGCGCGAGAAGGAAAAATCCAGACGCAATGGTCAGCACCAAAAGGAGCAGAATCAGGCCCGCGCTTTTACGTCTAATCGTCATCCTCGTCTCCCCTTTCCTTGATGTATACATATACATCGAGCTCGCCGAACGTCACCACATCCCCTGTGAAAATTCTGTGGGTCTTTGCAGCGCGCCTGCCGTTGATCTTTACCTCGCTGTTGTTTAAAGGCGTCAAAAACAGCTTTCCGTCCCGCATCGTCATGCGCGCATGGTTTTTCTGGATGCTGGGATGGGTGATGTAAATATCCGCACTTCGGGAGCTTCCCACCAGATTTTCCTCCATAATCCCGATGCGGGTGCCGTCGATATCGGGATTGTCATCCATAATTTCAATATAACCCTTATACTGGGTTACCTCGCCGATAATGTTCTTGCGCTGGCGATATTCTGACAAGGAGACCGCTGCCATGCTGAACAGCATAATCCCGATGACGATTATAAACCAGTATTTCATCACGAAGGCAATCGCCTCGTACATCGCGCTGTCCATAGTACGCCCTCCTTCTTTACTTTCCGCCCTGCATCAGCTTATTGCGTATATTCTTTGCGTAGTAAAGCGTAACCTTTGAATACAGAAAGTCAAATACAACGAAAGCCGCCTCCAAAATCACTGCCACCAGCCATAATGCCATATCTGCAAAAAAGCCCGTCAGGAAAATGTCTCTTGCCAGCAGATAAATCAGCACCACAAAGACGTCAAAATACACCAGCTTGAAAATATATGCTATTGCTTTGTTCGTCATCTTTTCAATATAGTATTTCGCAATTCCATAATGCCCGAACAACAGGACATACGGGAGCACCATCGTTAAATCCGGCACGATCAAAAGCCCCAGCAAAGATACGGCGATATATTCAAGCACAGCCATAGACGGCTGATCCTCAAGCAGCAGAGGCGTTACGAATATGCTGGACAGAAAGTACATGGATACCCGCAAATTCGGCACCAGTACGCCGATATACAGCACAATGAGCGACAGCGCCGCCATCATGGACGCCAGCGCTATTCTATAAGTCTTATGCAGATATTTACTGTTGAATCTTGCCATTATTCACACTCTCCTCTCACCTGCACCCGCCGCCGCAGCAGAGATTCAGGCACATGAGGCTCGTACAGATGTCGCATACTGAGCAGCCTCCGACGTTTTGCCCGCCGCCGTAAAAATCGTTGTAAGCATTGGCCCGCCCCATGTTGTTTGTCTGTGCAAAAGCCTGCGCATATTCGCTGTTTGAGGGATCCATGCTGTGAGCTGTGGCAAAGTTCTGCCGCGCTCCATCATACCATCCCCGTCTTAAATTTACTACGCCCATGAGAAAATACCATTCCGCGTCCTTTTGGGCCATACCGTTTAAAATAGCTTCCGCTCCCGCCAAATCGTTCATCTGTATTCTCTGGCGCACCGTCTGGTATTTTGCACTGCCCGTACCCGCGTTTCCGTACCCCGCGCCATAGCCGCCGTATCCGCCGCCATAGGCGTTTCCGCCTTCGCCGGTGCTCTTGCCCTGCTTGATACGCTGTATTTCGTCGTATGCGGCATTAATCTGCTTCAATTTCTCAGAAGCCAGATTTTTCATGGACTCGTCCGCATATTTATCGGGATGGTACTTTTTTACCAGTTCGCGGTATGCCTTTTTAATCTCGCCGTCAGAGGCGCTCCTGCTTACGCCCAACACACTGTATGGATCCATTACTTCCCTTTCCCCAACACATATTCGGTCTTTTTGTAAAGCCCGCCGAACATAATGTTGTCCGTTATTCCCTTATTTTTCTTTATTTCTAAAAGCCCATAGGCCCCGGATGCCGCCTCAAGGGACGCCACAAGACCGAATTCCGCCTCTTTTCCGACCGTATCGGCTTTCCTTTCCATTGCTTTTTTTCCGTATTTCACCACATAGGGATTATAATTCCCGCTTTTTGCGTCCTTCTCCGCATCGTCATACGCATCAATCAGGTAAATCCATCGTCCCAGATTGTATCCTGCCACGGCAAGCGGCTCCTTTGGTTCGTATGCGATTCCCCGGAAGATTTCCGCCAGCATGCGCGCAAACGGATCTGCCGCCCGATCTGCATCACCCGGTTTGTCCGACCTTTCCATCTCTGATATCTCCGCCATGGCCGTGCTGATTGCCCGTGCTGCCGCGGGAAAGCGCTCGCTCGCTCTTTTGCCCGCCCGAGAGAGTACAGCGGCGCCTGCGGCCGAAATGGGCGAAAAACCGTCCTTTTTGTCATCTTTCAGCTTCTCCACCGCCAGCATAACATTGACCGCCGCCGCATATTCCCGTCCCTCATCAATGGCGTAGGTTTTTCTGCGCAGGGGACTTGCCGGGCAGCGCGACTGCCGAAACTCCGCCGGTTTTTCAAAAAGGGCGCCGTATAACGTATACAAAAAGGTGCAGTCATAGTTCAGCAGCAGACGCGACAGGGAAGAGCAGCTCTCGCCTATGGCGTGGCACAGCCCGCAGTAATATGCGCGAAAGGTTTCCCACTCCTTTATTTTCAGCTCCGGCTTATATACCGTCACGTATCCAAACAATCGGCGCCTCCATCTGCTTGATCAGGCTCTTTCTTTTTCCGCCGCTTCTCCCTGCTGTAAAACAACAGCGAAAAACAGCCTGTCTGATCCACCGTATTATTATAACATCATTTACATCAGATTCAATCAACAACGGCCTCCAAAATGGGAAACCTTACAAAAAATTCAAAAATTCCCGCGCCGGCCTTTCAGAATATAGCACCTGTTATCCATTATACGTCCGTCAAACAGTTTTTCACACAGCAACAGCGTCCCCTCATATTCGAATCCGCATTTTTCCAGAACCCTCTGCGATCTCCTGTTCTGTGTGTAGCAATATGCTGAGATTGCGCAATATCTGCTCAGGCCATACTCCGCCACAGCGCGCGCCGCCTCGGTCATGAGTCCCCTTCCCCAATACGGCTCTGCTAAAGCATATCCCAGCATCTTTACACCATCATACTGCCGCTTATCGTCCTCCACAAGCCCTATGGTGCCGATCAGTCTGTCATTTTCCCTCAGGATCATTCCGAACACGTCTCTTTTACCCAGAAATATCTCCTTCATGACTGCCCGCGTCTCCTCCACGCTTTCGTGCGGCTTCCATCCGGCATTCGGCCCGACGTTTTTATTTCTTGAATATTCAAATATATCCGACTCATCCTCCTCTTGCACCGGACGGAGCACCAACCTTTTCGTCTCAATCATCACAATTCTCCTTTTTACAGTTCTCCTTTTTTATCATACCATAAAAAGTCCCGGCCTCGGCAAAACACCGGACAGCCGGAACGCTTTTTACACATCAGCTCGCCTCAATACGGCCCTGCTTTTATATTTTTTCCGAATTTCCGGGCGAAACTGCCTTCCTGAACTGAACGAAAAACAGTATGGCTGTAAATGTCACCGCAAGAAAATCAGCCACCGGTTCTGCCGCAAATACTGCTGTAGTCTTGTCCTGAAAAACCCCCAGCAGCGGCAAAATATAAATCAGCGGTATGAGAAGAACGATCTTCCTCATCAACGCCGCCGCAAGAGATGCCTTTGCATTTCCCAAGGCGATAAACGTCTGCTGACATGCGATCTGTACGCCGAACAACAGCAGCACCGCCATGTAAATTCTGAGTGCGCGGGATGTAAACTCCACCAATGACGGATCGTTATTAAAAATTAATACAAA
>QAKS01000050.1 GCA_003343685.1 Clostridiales bacterium
GCCGCGATAAACGGTTGCAGCAAAGATCCTCATATGTTATTCTTGAAAAGCTGAAGAGTTTTGACGTAAAAGAGAAAAGCGAATACGGGGGTCAATTGTGAAAAAGTGGTATGAGGAAGAATACGAGTGGGAAATTGAGGTGACAGGATTTCTGAACGGCGACCACACGGAGCGGTATTGCCGAAACGGAGAAGAGGTCGGAGATAAATATACCTGTACCTATGGCTGTCCTGTCAACGCGCAGGGGCAGGGCATTTGCTCTAAAGTAATGATGGTTATGTTCCCGATTATGGAGGCCGTCAGAAGCGGAGGGGATTTGAGAAATATTGGCGGAACTTTCAGATACAGTAAGGATATTGTCTGTCCGGACGGCTGTGTGATGTTCAGACTGACGGCGAAAAAACTTGGGAATGAGAATTTTTACAAAGGAAAGTTTTTTGAGTAAAGTTGTTTTGTAATGCGGTTTTTGGATATTGCTGAAAAGCCTGCCGGAAATGGGCAGGCTTTTTTGTACGGATTTGCCGAAAAGACTTTTTGTGCGGCGGCAGGACGTTTTAAAGATTGTTTTTAGCATGGGAATGGTAAAAAAGAACGTTTTTGTGAAAAACTCTGAAAATTTTCTATTGACATTATCGTAAAAATGTTAGAAAATTACACTATAAGGTTTTTTATGTATTTTTTACACAAAAACTTGCCGGACAGTAGAAAACAAACCGTCGGGCAGAAGAAAACGGAGGTAACGTCATATGGCAGAAGCTGTGATAATGCCCAAACAGGGACAGTCGGTAGAGACCTGTGTGATTACCCGCTGGAACAAAGCGGTGGGCGAAGAGGTCAAGCTGGGCGATATTTTGTTTGAGTATGAGACAGACAAAGCGTCTTTTGAAGAAGAGGCAAAAGCGGAGGGCACGCTCTTGGCTGTGTTGGCACAGGAGGGAGACGAAGTGCCCTGTTTTAATACTGTTGCCGTCATAGGGAAAGCGGGAGAAGATATTTCCGCGCTGACAGGAGCGTCAGAGGAGGCCGCCGCACAGGCGCCGGAGGCAGAAGTGCAGGCAGTACAAGAGGGTGCGGAAGAAATGCCTGAGGGAGCTGTGGCAGTGATGATGCCAAAACAGGGGCAGTCGGTAGAGACCTGCGTGATAACCCGCTGGAACAAGGCGGTAGGAGACGAGGTCAAGCCGGGCGACATTCTGTTTGAGTATGAGACGGATAAAGCATCCTTTGAGGAGGAGGCGAAAGCGGAGGGAACATTGCTTGCCATTCTGGAGGAGGAAGGCGCGGAGGTACCCTGTTTTGATACGGTAGCGGTCATCGGAAAGGCGGGGACGGATGTTTCCGGCTTTAAGAAGGCGGCTGCAGAGACAGCTGTGACGAAAACTGCCGCGGCGTCTGAGAACGAAACGAAGGCACAGGAGGCTCCTGCCGCTACGGTCAACACAACGGACAGAATAAAAATTTCACCGCGCGCCAGAAATGCCGCAGAAAACAGAGGACTGGATGCGGCAAAGGCGACGCCGACAGGCCCGAACGGGAGAATTATTGAGAGAGACATTATAGAGCTGGCGAAAAATCCGGATACCTTCGCTGTGGAGCAGAAGACAGAGAAAGCAGCTGCTGAGATGCAGCCGCAGGCGGCTTCTCCGGCGGCGCAAGCGGCATTTGAAGACGTCAAGGTTACCGGCGTGCGGAAGGCCATTGCAAAGAGCATGACGAAATCCCTGTCGGAGATTCCGCAGCTTACGCACACGATGCCTTTCGACGCAACCGCACTGCTCGCTTACAGGAAGCTGGTCAAGGAGAATGCGGAGGAGCTGGGTCTTGCCAATATCAATCTGAATCACATGATCATGTATGCGGTATCGAGAGTGCTGCCGAAATACAAAAATCTGAACGCACACTGGCTGGGCGACACCATCCGTCAGTTTGCAGACGTCAATCTGGGCTTTGCATGCGATACGCCGAAAGGGCTGTTGGTGCCGGTGATTGCGGGCGCTCAGAAATTGAGCCTCAATGAAATTGCGCTTGCGACAAAGTCCCTTGCAAAAAAAGCGCTGGACGGAAAGCTGTCGCCGGACGAAATGACGGGCGGAACCTTTACGACGTCTAATGTGGGGGCTTACGGCGTGACAAGCTTTACGCCGGTCATCAATCCGCCGCAGACGGGAATACTCGGCATCTGCGCCATTGAGGATAAATTCCGCGTTGTCGGCGGGGAGATCAAACCCTATAAGGCAATGGCGCTTTCCCTGACATATGACCACAGAGCGTGTGACGGCGCTCCGGCGTCTCAGTTCATGAGGGAGTTGTGTGATCTGCTGGAGAATTTCGGTCTTGCGCTGGCAAAATAACGGGAGGTACGAATAAATGGTTTATGATCTCATTGTAATAGGCGGCGGACCGGCCGGATATCTGGCGGGTGAGCGCGCGGGACATGCAGGCATGAAAACACTTGTCATTGAAAAGCGTTTTCTGGGCGGCGTATGTCTGAACGAGGGATGCATCCCCACAAAAACGCTGCTCTATTCCGCGAAGCTGAAGGACGGCGCGGAGCATGGAAGCAAATACGGCGTTCATACAGACGGGGTTTCTATCAATCATAAGGAAGTTGTCGCCCGCAAGAATAAGGTAGTTGGAACGCTGACGGGCGGCATCGGCGCACAGCTGAAGGCGCTGGGTGTGGAGGTCGTCATGGGTGAGGCCGCCATAACGGGCAGAAAGCCGGAGGGGTATGCCGTGGCGGCAAACGGACAGGAGTATATCGGCAAACGCCTGCTGATCAGTGCGGGTTCGGAAGCTCTCGTTCCGCCGATTCCCGGCGTGAGAGAAAATATGGAGAATGGCTTCGTGATGACGAACCGGGAAATCCTCGATATGGAAGAGGTTCCGCAGAAGCTGGTGGTGATCGGCGGCGGCGTTATCGGCCTTGAGATGGCGAGCTACTTTAACTCCGCCGGAAGCAGCGTGACAGTGATCGAAATGCTGGATCAGATCGGCGGCCCGATCGACAGAGACATTGCGAAAATTCTCAGGAAAAATTATGAGAAAAAAGGCGTGAACTTCTGCATGGGCTGCAAGGTGGTGGAGGTGGCTTCCGGCAAGGTGATTTACGAGGAAAACGGGACAAAAAAGGAGGCGGCGGCAGACAAGGTGCTGCTTTCTATCGGCAGAGTGCCGTCTACGAAGGGCCTTGGGCTGGAGACAATCGGCGTTGAGACGACAAAGAGAGGCGCGATTGTTATCGACGAGCACATGAAAACGAACCAGCCGGAGGTATATGCTTCCGGAGATATCAACGGCACCTCTATGCTGGCTCACACTGCCTATAGGGAGACAGAGGTTGCGGTCAATAACATGCTGGGAATCAAGGATCGGATGAAATATAACGCGATCCCCGGCGTGATCTACACCAATCCGGAAGTGGCGGGCGTGGGCGAGACCGAGCAGTCTGCGAAGGAGAAGGGTCTCGATGTGACGGTAAAATCGGTGACGATGAAGTTTGCGGGCCGATATGTTGCGGAGAACGAGGGCGGCGACGGTATTATCAAGATTATTGTCGACAACAGAAAGAATACGCTTGTGGGCGTACATATGATCAGCAACTATGCGTCCGAGATCATTTACGGTGCGGTGGCAATGGTGGATAAGGAAATGACCATAGACCAGATCAAAAAGATCGTATTCCCGCATCCGACGGTCTGCGAGGCGCTGAGGGAAGCAATCTTCCAGCTTTAAAATACATTGACAAAGGCGAACAAATAACAGAAAAAGGAGAGAAAAAATGACAAAATCGCTTGAGATAAGACCTGAAGACGTCAGAGAGCCGGGAAAAATTACATTTTCAGATATTCCCGTAAACACATATCAAAAGACGGTGAAGGATGAGGTCAAGAATTTTACGAAAGAGGAGTTTTTGAACATTTATCGCGATATGTGGTATGTGCGTGAGTTTGAGACCATGCTTAACGAGATCAAGACGAAGACAGAGTATCAGGGTGTGCACTACGATCATCCCGGTCCGGCTCATCTGGGCATCGGACAGGAGGCGGCTTATGTGGGCGAGGCGTTTAATCTGACGCTGGACGACGCTACCTTCGGCTCCCACAGGAGCCACGGCGAGATTATAGCGCGCGGCCTCCGCACCATTGAAATCATCGATAACGACGAAATGATGGAGATTATGAAGGGCTTCTTCGGCGGGAATACGTACAATGTCATTAAGGATTCCTCCAAAGACCCCAAGGAAGTGGGTATCAATTTCCTGCTGTATGGAATGATGGCGGAGACGTTTGGCAGAAAGAACGGTTTTAACCAAGGACTGGGCGGTTCTATGCATGCGTTCTTTACACCATTCGGAATCTATCCGAACAACGCTATCGTAGGCGGAAGCGGCCCGATATCGGTAGGTGCGGCGCTCTACAAGTTGTGCAATAAGAAGCCGGGACTCGTCGTATGCAACATTGGCGACGGTGCAATGGCCTGCGGCCCCGTGTGGGAGGGCATGATGATGGCGACGATGGATCAGATCCGCACCCTTTGGGGTGAGGACGGCGGTACGATGCCTCTTATCTACAATATTAACGACAATTTCTACGGCATGGGCGGACAGACCCGCGGCGAGACAATGGGCTACGACATGGTGGCACGCGTTGCTGCGGGAATATCGCCGACGCAGCTCCATGCGGAGCGGGTGGACGGCTTCAATCCGCTGGCAGTAATCGACGCTTACAAGAGGAAGATTCCGCTGGCAAAGAAGGACGGCCCGGTGCTGCTGGACGTTGTGACATACCGTTTTTCCGGACATTCCCCGTCGGATTCCTCCAGCTACCGCACGAAAGAGGAGATACAGATGTGGGAGGAGCAGGATTCCATCGTGGCATTCGGCAAACAGCTTGTAGAGGCAGGCGTCTGCGGCGAAGGAGATCTGAAGAATATCGAAGAGAAGGTCAAGGCTGACATGGTTCGCAACATGAAGCTGGCGATCGATGAAAAGATTTCTCCGAGAATCGACCTGTTTGGCAGCGAAAAGGATTACATCGGGAATCTGATGTTCTCCAACGAGACGGTTCGGTCTATGGATACGACGAGAGAGCCGGAGATGCTGCTGCCCAAGGAGGAATGCCCCCGCGTCAAGCAGCTGAAGCGTAAAAAGCGCTTTGGATTTGACGAAAACGGGAAGCCCTATTCTCCCGCGACGGTATACCAGTTCAGAGACGGACTGGCGGAGCCGATCATTAACAAGTATTATGAAGACCCCACCCTCGTCTCTTTTGGCGAGGACGTAAGGGACTGGGGCGGCGCTTTTGCCGTATACAAGGGCATGACCGAGGCGGTTCCCTACCACAGGCTGTTCAACGCGCCGATTGCCGAGGCGGGCATCGTCGGAGCGGCGGTGGGCTATGCCATGAGCGGCGGCAGGGCGATTGCGGAGTTGATGTACTGCGACTTCCTCGGCCGCGCAGGCGACGAGATATTCAACCAGCTGTCCAAATGGCAGGCGATGAGCGCCGATGTGCTTAAAATGCCGGTCGTACTGCGCATGAGTGTCGGCTCAAAATACGGCGCACAGCACAGCCAGGATTGGAGCGCGCTTTGCGCCCATATACCGGGACTGAAGGTGGTGTTCCCGGCGACGCCTTACGACGCCAAGGGGCTGATGCAGTCGGCACTGAACGGAACAGACCCTGTAATTTTCCTGGAAAGCCAGAGGATTTACGGCGTTTCCGAACAGTTCCACAAGGAGGGCGTTCCCGAAGAGGAATATGAGATTCCCTTCGGCGAGCCGGACGTAAAGATCGAGGGAAGCGATGTGACGATCCTGTCTATCGGCGCTACGATCTACCGTGTGCTGCCCGCTGTGGATACCTTGAAGAAGAAATACGGCGTTTCTGCCGAGCTGATAGACGCGCGCAGCATCGTGCCGTTCAACTACGAGAAAGTAATCGAGAGCGTGAAGAAAACAGGAAAAATCGTCATTACCGGCGACGCCTGCGAGAGAAACTCAACCATGCGCAACATGGCGTCCAATATTGCGGAGCTTTGCTTTGATTATCTGGACGCGCCGCCGGTTGTTGTGGGCGCGAAAAACTGGATTACGCCCGCACATGAGATTGAGGATGCCTTCTTCCCGCAGCCTGAGTGGATTATAGACGCGATACACGAGCGTATTATGCCCTTGAAAGGCCATGTGTGCAGCCACAACTGCACAGAGCTGGAGCAGATTCGAGAGAACAA
>QAKS01000078.1 GCA_003343685.1 Clostridiales bacterium
TACTATCCCGAAGCGCTGCCTTACCTGGCGAAGTCGGTTACGCCCATGCAGGCTCACTGTATGGATATTAAAAAGAGATATGAAGGGGCTAAAACCATTTTTATCGGTCCATGTGTTTCAAAAAAGGCGGAGGCCGACCTGTACCCGGGAAATGTAGATGTTGTTCTGACCTTTGAGGAGTTGACACAGTGGCTGAAGGAGGAAGGCGTCAAGATTAAATGCGGTACGGATCATAACAATCAGAGCCGCGCAAGGCTGTACCCCACGATGGGTGGAATTGTCCGCACAATGAAAAAGGACAGGGATAAATATTCGTATTTCGCCGTGGACGGGCTGGAAAAGTGCAAGGAAGTGATTAAAGACGTTATAGCAGGCAAGATGACAGGCTGCTTTATAGAGATGTCGGCATGCACGGGAAGCTGCATTGCGGGACCTGCGATGGATAAAGAGGACGTCGCTCCTGTGACCGATTATCTTGTGATTGACCGGTATGCAGGCCGCGAAGATTTTCCGGTATCACCCATGTCAGACGAGGAGATGAAGCGTGAGCACCAGTTCCTGAGCCCCATGCGCAGGATGCCGAGCGAAGAAGAAATCAAGGATATCCTGAAGAGGATGGGCAAGACAAAGCCTGAGGATGAGCTGAACTGCGGAACATGCGGCTATGACACCTGCCGGGAGAAGGCGATCGCCGTCTATCAGGGCAAGGCGGAAATTACAATGTGTCTGCCGTTCCTGAAGAATAAAGCGGAGTCCTTTTCCGACAATATTATCAAGAATACGCCGAACGGCATTATCGTTCTCAATGGAAATTTTGAAGTGCAGCAGATCAATAAATCCGCAATGAATATGATGAATATTCGGTCTGCATCCGATGTGCTTGGGGACCAAATTGTCAGAATTCTTGATCCGGAAGACTTCATGCAGGTCAAAAACAAGAGCGCGAATATATACGATAAGAGAGTCTATTTAGCGGAATACGACAAATATGTAGAGGAGACGATTCTTCTCGACAAGAGTTATAATATTCTGATTTGTATTATGAGGGATATTACGGACGAAGAACGTGTCAGAGAAACGAAAGAGAAGATCAGCAAGCAGACGATTGAAATTACCGACAAGGTGGTCGACAACCAGATGCGTGTCGTTCAGGAGATTGCGTCTCTTCTGGGCGAGACGGCGGCAGAGACAAAGATTGCGCTCACAAAGCTGAAGGAGTCGCTGACAGATGAATAATCTTTGCACGGATATCGGTTACAGAAGTATCAACAAATATGGGGAAGAGCTTTGCGGCGACCATGTGGACTGTATCGACCAGGGCAATAATTCGGATATTGTCGTTTTGGCGGATGGAATGGGCAGCGGCGTAAAGGCGTGTATTTTGTCCACGCTGACGTCCAAAATCATTTCAACGATGATGGCAAGTGAGATGTCCCTGGCGGACTGTGTCAGCACGATTGCGGCAACGCTGCCGGTGTGTTCGCAAAGAGGGGTGGCGTATTCCACATTTACCATTATGCACATTCTGGATGGCAGCGAAGCGGAGCTGATTCAGTTTGACAACCCCCACGTGATCATGCTGCGCGAGGGAAAAAATGTAGAGTACGATGAGGCGTCTGAGGTGATCGGCGGCAAAACAATATACAAATCGCGCATCCGGCTGCAGGAGGGCGATATGCTGGTGGCGATGAGCGACGGTGCGATTCACGCGGGTGTGGAAATGACGCTGAATTTTGGCTGGCTGCGGGAGAACATCATAGATTTTCTGGAGACGATGTATGACGCGGAGTTTACGGCCAAGACGCTGTCTACTATTCTGCTGGACGAGTGCAACAAGCTCTATGGAAATAAACCGGGGGATGATACGACGATCTGTACGGTAAAGATTCGCAGCCGGTCGGTTGTGAACTTGATGATCGGCCCGCCGAGAAGCCCGGACGACGTAAATCAGATGATGTCTCTGTTTTTCGGCAGGCAGGGTAAGCACATTGTGTGCGGCGGAACAACCTCAACGCTTGCGGCGGAGTATCTGGATAAGCCCATTGAAACAAAGCTTGAGTATTTTGATCCGGAGATTCCCCCCATTGCGGAGATAGACGGCGTGGATCTCGTGACGGAAGGAGTTATTACCATTAACAAAGTACTGACCTACGCACAGAACTATTTGGAGGATAACGAGTTTTATACGCACTGGAGTTATAAAAAAGATGGAGCGTCGCGTATTTGCAGAATGCTCTTTGAGGACGCGACAGACATTAACTTTTTTGTGGGACGGGCCGTCAATCCGGCTCATCAAAATCCCAATCTGCCGATTAACTTCAGCATTAAAATGCGCCTTGTCGAGGAATTGATCGGGTGTCTGGAGAAAATGGGCAAAAAGGTCAAGGTAAATTATTTTTAAGGAGTAAAGCAATGTTGAAATTAAGCGTTTGTATAGGAAGCTCATGTCATCTGAAGGGTTCCTATGAGATTGTTCAGAAGTTTCAAAAGCTGATTGCGGACAATTCGCTGGAGGATAGGATTGAGCTGAAAGCGACGTTCTGCATGAAACAGTGCCAGAACGGCGTTTCGGTGGGGGTTGAGGATGAAATATGCAGCGTTTCGCCTGAAACGGCGGAATCCTTTTTTACAGAGAAGGTAATGCCGAAGCTGTAAAGCAGGCTGTCTTAATTCCCGGGGGGATTGGGCATGTTTTTGTATGCAATAAATTGTAAACTATAAGTGCATTTTCACAAATAAAAGGAAAAAACTTTTATTTTTATATTTGCTGTGATATACTATAGTGTAACTTAATTTTAAGGGAGCAGACGTTTGAACAGTATGACCGGTTTCGGCAGGGCCGAAATAGAAGAAAATGGCATTAAAATGGCCGTGGAACTCAAAAGTGTGAATCATAGATTTCTCGACATGAATATACGCATGCCGAGATTTATGCTGTTTTTAGAAGACTATATGCGCAGACTCATTAAGGAATGTGTAGCGCGCGGACGTGTTGACGTCTTTTTAAACTATACGGCAACAGAAGAGTCGGGGAAAACCGTCAAGGTGGATACAGGTCTCTTAAAGGGATATATGGCTGCTGCGCGTGAAATAGAGAATGCAACGGGCATACAAAACGACCTGTCGATGGCAGAGGTCATGCGTCTTTCCGACGTTCTTATTTTCGAGGATCAGGAAAAAGATGAGGACGTCTTGAAGAGCCTGATGGAGAGAACGGCGCGGGAAGCGCTGCGCGGACTGACAGAGGCGAGAAAAAGAGAAGGGGAGCGCATTTGTGCAGACCTGATAGACAGGATCGGCGCACTGCGCCGGATTGCTTCCGCGATAGAAGAACGTGAGCCGTCCGTGGTAGAGGAATATCGGAAGAAGCTGCATGACAGATTGGCTGAAGAGTTGGATGAGACAGAAATAGATATCAACCGTTTTAACAGTGAAATCCTCTATTTTGCAGATAAAATGAGCATAACAGAGGAGCTTGTCAGACTGAAAAGCCATTGCAGCGCATTGGAAGAGCTGCTCGCAGGAAGCAGTGCAAACGGCCGCAGTCTGGATTTTATTGTTCAGGAGCTGAACAGAGAGTTTAATACGATTGGTTCAAAATCTGCCGATGTGGAGATTACAAAGCTTGTGATCGACGGAAAGAGCGAAGTGGAGAAAATTCGCGAACAGGTACAGAACATAGAATAACAGGAGGATGGCGCTGTATGAAGCTGGTTAATATCGGGTTTGGCAATATCGTATCGGGCGACAGGCTGATAGCAATCGTCGGGCCGGAGTCAGCGCCGATTAAGAGGACAGTACAGGAGGCACGGGCAAACGGAGTTCTGATTGACGCTACGTGCGGGAGACGTACGAGGGCCGTATTGATTACGGACAGCGACTACGTGATTTTGTCCGCTGTACAGCCGGAAACGGTAGCGGGCCGTCTTGTTTCGTCGGACGGCGAAAAGGTGACAGATTAAGTTTGCGAAAGGATAGATTATGGAAAAAGGACTGTTGATTGTTTTGTCCGGACCGTCGGGAGCGGGAAAGGGTACGATTTTAAAAGAGGTTTTAAAGAGGGACGACAATGTCTGTATCAGCGTATCCTGTACGACGAGGCCGCCGAGGCCGGGCGAGACAGACGGTGTACACTATTATTTTAAAACGATGCAGGAGTTTAAAGCAATGCTTCGGAATGGAGAGTTTCTGGAGTTTGCCCCTGTATTTGAAAATTATTACGGTACGCCGCTTTTTGCCGTCGAGGAGAGGAGAAACGCAGGGAAGGACGTCATATTGGAAATTGACGTGCAGGGCGCTCTTGAGGTGAGGCGCAAGGTCGAAGACGCAATTCTGATTTTTGTTGCTCCGCCGAGTATGGAGGAGTTGAAACGCAGGCTGGTGGGCCGTGATACGGAGACAGCGGATCAGGTGGAAAAGCGTTTTTCGACGGCGTACTATGAAATGAAATTTAAAGACCAGTACGATTACACTGTTATAAACGACGAGATCGACAAGGCAGCAAACGAGGTTTTGGAGATCATCGCATTGGAGCATAAAAAGAGAAATATAGGAGGTACAAACTAAATGTTTCAGCCGGAGCTTGATAAAATACTGGAAAAAGTAGATTGCAGATATACGCTGGTGGTAGAGGTGGCAAAGCGGGCGCGCCAGATCATAGACGGTGCGCAGCAGCTTGTGGATGATCCAGATCCGAATCCCGTAAGCCAAGCGATAGACGATGTGTATACGGATAAGGTGACATACGTCAGACAGAAATGATAGAGAAAAAACGTATCATAATCGGTGTAAGCGGAGGAATTGCCGCCTACAAATCATGCTATATGGCGAGCAGGCTGATTCATATGGGCGCGGAGGTGCGCGTCTGTATGACAGAGAGTGCTTGCCATTTTGTTACGCCTCTGACCTTTGAATCGCTGACCCACAATGCGGTGAATACAGACATGTTTTCCAGAGAGACGCCGATGAACGTAACCCATATTGCGCTGGCAGAATGGGCTGATGCAATCATTGTTGCGCCGGCTACGGCAAACCTCATCGGCAAAGCCGCAAACGGCATCTGCGACGATCTGCTGTCGACCGTTTTGATGGCGGCAAAGGCGCCGGTGTTTTACGCCCCGGCTATGAATACCAATATGTACGAAAATCCCGCGCTTCAAAAAAATCTGGAGGTTTTGAGAAGCCGGGGGGCGCACATCATTGAACCGGCAGAGGGTGCGCTGGCCTGTGGAACGTCCGGAAAGGGACGTATGGCTGAACCGGAGGAGATTATTGGTGCGGTTGACGCATTTTTTGATGAAAAAAAGAGGGATATGGCCGGTGTCAAAGTGGTCGTATCGGCGGGGGCGACAATAGAGGATATTGACAAGGTCAGGTTTTTGTCGAACCGATCCAGCGGGAAGATGGGATGCGCCATAGCCAGAGAGGCGTGCCGCCGCGGCGCTGCTGTTACTCTGGTTGCGGGAGAAAACGTCCGATTTTCTGATGCGGATATTGACGTGGTTTTTGTGCGGAGCGCAGCGGACATGCATTGGGCTGTAACAGAGGCGGGGAAAGAAGCGGACGTCGTGGTGATGGCGGCGGCGGTAGCTGACTATACGCCGAAGAAACCCTTTGACGGAAAAATTAAAAAAAGTGCAGATGATATGACGATTGAGCTTTCGCGGACGAAAGACATTTTAAAAGAACTGGGCGAGCATAAGGGAGAGAGAATACTGGTCGGCTTTGCGGCGGAAGCGGACGATATGGAACGCTATGCGAAAGATAAGCTTAAGAGAAAGAATCTCGATATGATAGTGGCAAACGACATATCGCGCAAGGATATCGGCTTTGGAACGCAGGAAAACGAGGTGACGCTCTATTATAAAGACGGCTCATCCAGCTCGATTGATAAATGCGGTAAAGACATCGTCGCAAAAAGGATTCTGGACGATGTGATGCGCATGATGGAGGATAGGAATGATTAAAAATGTCATTACGGCCCTGCTGGTTATCATGATACTGCTTACGCCGGGAGCGGTGCTGGCAGATACGGGAACGACAACAGACGACTTTGGTGATACGATTACTTTTCCGCTGGAAAAGGGTGCGTCGGGAGAATATCTGGTGCAGATACAGCAGCGCCTGCTTGATTTGGGATATATCAGCTTTAGGGCAACCGGAAAATACGGCGATATGACGGTGGAAGCCGTGAGAGAATATCAGATGAGAAACGGGCTTTCCGCCGATGGAATTTTAGGCAAAACTACGTACGACAAGCTGTTTCGAAATAATAACAATAGGGCTTACGGAAACGACAGCATTCCGAGGACCGTTGGCCCGGTTTTGACAAAAGTACCGGAGGAATACGGTCGTCTTATGGAATGGTCTGAGGTGGACGGTAAATTTCCTGTTGGGACGACGTTGAAAGCCATAGATTTTAATACCGGCAAGGAATTTAATATGACAAGAACGGGCGGCACGAACCATGCGGATATCCAGCCTGCTACGCCGGAAGATCTGGCGGTCTTAAAGCAGTGCTTCGGAGGCTCCTATACTTGGGAGAAGAGACCTATGCTCATCGAGATAGGGAGCGCAAAAATTGCGGCATCTCTTTTCGGAATGCCAAACGGCAGCGGTGATATAACGGGATGTGGCATGGACGGTTCGCTGTGCCTGTATTTTTTAAACAGCAAGTCGGATGTATTGGGGGGCATCACAGACGGCGAACATGCCCAGATCATACAGAGCGCGGCGTCGACACAATGACGGAAATTCAAGAAATATCACCGCAGAAGCGAAAAAAGGATCGCTATAATATTTATACTGACGACGGATTTCTCATGTCTCTTTCAGCGGAGACGATTGTGCGCGAAAAGCTGAAAGAGGGCAGCGTTCTTTCAGACGAGACGATCGCAAGGCTGAAGGAGGAGGATACATATGTCTATGCAAAAGAACTGGCGGCAAATTACCTGAGCTATTCTCCGCGGACAAAGAAAAGATTGACGGACTATTTGACGGAAAAAGGAATTGACCGACAGACTGCCGAAAGAGCTGCCGAGTTGATGGAGCGGTATGGGTATATTGACGACGGTGCATATGCAAGGGAAATGATCCGGTGCTACAGCAGTAAACTGGGAAAAAGGGCAATCAGGAACAAGCTGCTGCAAAACGGGGTGGAGAGCGCGTTGGCGGATGCCGCGCTGGAACAGCTTCCGGAGGAAGATGAACGGGAGAGCGCCCAAAGGCTGGTTGAAAAGCTGCGGGAAAAATACAAAGACCTTCCTCCGCAGAAGCAGAATCAACGTATTTATGGGGCGCTCATGCGAAAGGGTTTTTTGTACTCCACGTTTGGCGAGTTTCTCAATCAGGACGAGGATCGTTACTGATCGGAAGGAACGTATCGGAATCCCTCGTCGTGTTTGCCGTGAAAATAAATAAGAACCATCAGTTCCTCCACCACGCGATGGGGGAGAAGCTTAATTAAGAGAACAAGCAGTTTATAGGAAAAGCATACAGTCACCTGAGCGCGCATATGCTTTTTTTTGAGCAGTCTTTCTATGCTTCTCGACACAGTGGCGGGAGATTTTCCGTTCCTTTCGTCGTGCATCATCGTATTGACGGCATGTTCACAGCGTGTCCGATAGAATGCGGTGCGTCCCCGGGTAATACGTCTCGCGCCGGTAAAACCCGTTTGTGTGTCGCCGGGAGAGACGACGCAGACTTCTACGCCACTGCCCTTTAATTCGAGGCGAAGCGCGTCGCACATGGAGCGGAGCGCTGCTTTGGAGGCGGAATACATGGACTGAAAGGGTATCGCTACATTTCCGGCCACAGATCCGATGCAGATGATTTTTCCGGCTTTCCGTTCCCGCATATAGGGCAGGACAGAGCGGATGATATTGGCTGTTCCGATTGTGTTGACCATGAGTTCTTCCGGAAGTTCGCCGGGAGCATAGTCCTCCAGCGCGCCGCCATAACCCATGCCTGCGCAGCAAATAAGGGCATCCGGTATACCGCGGTCTGCCGTAATGGTTTTTATGACGCCGTCAAGGCTGTTGCCGTCAGATAAATCTGCGACATATGCAGGATAGGGCAGGGAAATGTTTCGCCGCGTAATACCCCATACATGATGTCCGTTTTTTAACAGGCTGTCTGCCACAGCGCTGCCAATACCGCCTGTAATACCGGTAATCAATATATTCATAGCATAACCTCCGAATTTTAGTATACCATAACGTCGGGAATTTTGACAGAACAATAAATAAAGTATAAGATAGACAGGAATTTGTTTGCAGGGAGGAATGTTTGTGATAGATACATTGATATTTGACGTGTCGGAGACGCTGGTCAATTTTGGATTTAGAAAGGTCATGAAGGACATGGGCTTTACGGGCAGCTGCGTGGGAGAGATCAGAGCGGCGATTTACGATACGGGATGGTGGAGAAAGCTTGACAGGGGTGTGATCACTCTTGAGGAGGCAATTAAAGGGATTTGCGCAGAAGCAGAGCCATATCACAGACAGGTGGAATACTTTGTGCGAAACTATGGTTTTTTTATGACACCACTGGCGAATAATATTTGTTTTTTGGAAGCTGCGCATAAAAGTGCAAAATACAGGCTGTTTTATCTGTCTGACTTTCATGAGCACGGATGGAAGATTTTGACGGAAAGAAACCGTTTTTTTAAACTTTTTGAGGGCGGCATTGTGTCGTATGAATGCCATTATCTGAAGCCGGAGAGGGAAATCTTTGACCATATTGCGAAGCGGTTTGATATTGACAGAGGACGTGCGCTGTTTATCGACGACAGAAAGAAGAATACAGACAAGGCACGTGAGTTCGGTTTTCATTCGCTGAACTTTGTACAGGGGGACGACATTTTTGTAAAAGCGCGTGAGTTTGGCATTGAATTGGATGACAGCGCGGATATTCTAAAAAATTTATGAACAGCAAATTAACGAAGAGATGACAAAAAGTAAACAATGATAAATAAGTAAAAAAACGTGTATAAACGAGTATTTAAGAGATATGGAACAATAATTTTGAATAAATGCCGGATTTCGCTGATGATGGCTCTTGAATTATTTTCCGAAATAATATAGTATACACAGTGTTAGCACTCGATCAAACCGAGTGCTAATAAAACGAAGTAAATAATTATTATTTCATAGGAGGCAACAAAATGAAAGTAAGACCGCTTGCGGACAGAGTAGTAATCAAGTCCATTGAAGCTGAAGAGACGACCAAAAGTGGCATCGTGCTGCCCGGCAGCGCAAAGGAAAAGCCGCAGATGGCAGAGGTTCTGGAAGTAGGGCCGGGCGAGGTTGTTGACGGCAAGACAGTGCCCATGACAGTTAAGGCGGGAGATAAGGTTCTTTATTCGAAGTATGCCGGTACGGAAGTAAAGCTGGACGGCGAAGAGCTGATCATCGTAAGGCAGAGCGACATACTGGCAATCGTTGAGTAATAAGGGGGTATATGACAATGGCAAAACAGTTAAAATTCGGTGAAGAGGCCAGACGCGCGCTGGAAAGCGGCGTAAATCAGCTGGCAGATACAGTTAAGGTAACATTGGGACCGAAGGGCAGAAATGTTGTTCTGGACAAAAAATTCGGTTCCCCGTTGATCACAAACGACGGTGTTACGATTGCAAAGGATATTGAGCTGGAGGATCCCTTTGAAAACATGGGCGCTCAGCTCGTGAAAGAGGTCGCTACCAAGACAAACGATGTAGCGGGTGACGGCACGACGACAGCTACGTTGCTGGCGCAGGCGATTATCAGAGAAGGTCTGAAGAACGTAGCCGCAGGTGCGAACCCCATGGGCATCAAGAAGGGTATTCTGAAGGCGACAGAGGCTTCTGTGGCGGCTCTGAAAGCTGCTTCCAAGCCGATTGAAAATTCCGCTGCCATCGCGCAGGTTGCTTCGATTTCGGCAGGCGACGAGAACATCGGCAAGCTGATTGCAGAGGCGATGGAGAAGGTCGGAAACGAGGGCGTGATCACAGTAGAAGAGTCCAAGACGATGCTGACAGACCTCAACGTCGTAGAGGGCATGCAGTTTGACAGAGGCTATGCTTCTGCATATATGGCTACGGACACAGACAAAATGGAGGCAATTCTCGACGAGCCTGCGATCCTGATTACTGACAAGAAGATTTCCAACATTCAGGAAATCCTGCCGCTGCTGGAGCAGATTGTGCAGGCAGGCAAGAAGCTGCTCATTATTGCCGAGGATATTGAAGGCGAAGCGCTGGCTACGCTGGTTGTCAACAAGCTGCGCGGAACATTTAACTGTGTTGCAGTAAAGGCGCCGGGCTTTGGCGACAGGAGAAAGGCTATGCTGGAGGATATCGCTATCCTCACAGGCGGCACAGTCATCTCTGAGGAAGTCGGCCTCGACCTGAAGGAAGCTACAATGGATATGCTGGGAAGCGCCCGTCAGGTGAAGGTAGACAAAGAGAACACGACAATTGTAGAGGGTCATGGCTCTGCGGATGATATTGCCGCAAGAGTGAAGTCCATTAAATCTCAGATAGAGGAGACTACATCTGATTACGATAAGGAGAAGTTGCAGGAGCGTCTGGCAAAGCTGGCCGGCGGTGTTGCGGTAATTCAGGTAGGCGCGGCGACCGAGACGGAGATGAAGGAGATGAAGCTCCGCATCGAGGATGCTCTGGCTGCAACGAGAGCGGCAGTAGAAGAGGGCATCGTCCCCGGCGGCGGCACGGCTCTGCTCAAGACCGAATCCGCTGTTGCGCCTCTCTTGGAAACGGAGGACGGCGACATTAAGACAGGCGTAGCTATTGTACTGCGCGCGTTGGAGGAGCCTATCCGCCAGATTGCAGCAAATGCGGGTCTTGAGGGAAGCATCATCGTTGAGAAGATCAGAGAGAACAGTTCTGCATCGTATGGCTTCAACGCTGCAAAGGACGAATATGTCGATATGATCGATAACGGTATCATTGACCCAACAAAGGTAACGCGTTCGGCAATCCAGAATGCGGCGTCCGTATCGGCTATGCTTCTGACAACGGAGAGCATTGTTACAGATATCCCCGCTCCCGAACCGCCGATGCCTGCAGGCGGCGGCGCCGGAATGCCGGGTATGTATTAATAAGCAGACAGTCTGAACTGAAAATCTGTTCCGCAGTATTTTGCGGAGCAGATTTTTTTATGGGCGTAAAGATGTGAAATATATAAAAATCACTTTATCAATGGCTTCAGCTGTTGTATAATAAAAAAAAAGAGACGAATCGGGGGACATATGTTCATACGTAAAGTGAATAAAAAGGCGATAGCCGTCATCGTTGCTGTGTGTATGGCGATGTGCTACCTGCCCGCGATAGTGATGGCAGATGACGGCAGTGAGCGTTTGGCGCGTGAACTGGCAGCAGCGGAGGACGGAGCTGTGATCACACTGGACAGAGACGCTCAGCTTGAGAGTATTTTGTCGATAAGCGGCGGAAATGAGGAGACACCCGTAACGATAGTGATTCAAAAAGGCGTTACACTGACGCTGAAGGAGAACGTCGGGATAGATGGCTGCGTGATCTTTACCGGAGGCGGAACTGTAAAGCGTGGTACACGGGGGGACTTGTTGACTGTAGGCGCAGAAGGAGAACTGCGACTTTCGGATATCACGATTGACGGAAGTGCAGCTGACGGCGAAAATGCAGAGGGAGCTGTAATTGCAGTCGCAGGGGGTAGGCTTGATCTCTGTGATACGGTGATTAAAAACAATTTTACAGATCGAAAAAGCGCCGTATATCTGGATGGAACTGTCACACTGTCGGGACAGACGGAAATTTTTGAGAACACAGCGCAGGAAAGCGCTTCTGCAAACGTTTTTGTTGGGAATGGCAGCAGAATTCAGGTGGAAGGGCGGATTCTCGGCAGCATATTCATTGATACAGACATTCCCAACGGCGGCACAATGGTCTGCGGAGCGGAAGAGTATGCGATGACGGCTGAAGATGCGGCAGTTTTTACTATGGAAAAGGAGCGTGGCCTGGTCTGGAACGAAGATAAAAAAATACTCACCGTAGCGAAACGAAGCGATGTACCGGAATTTTTAAATAAGGATGCAGAGCCGGATGTACAAAACGGACGGGCGGCGGCAGAGTTTGAACTGTCAGAAGCCTTTCTGGATACAAACGCAGTGTCAGACGGTGTTTTCAGAGCCTATGGAAAGGATGCAGCGGAAGAAGCCTTGGGTATAAGGGCAGTGCTGAAGGAAAGCGCTGTTGTTTTGGAGCTGGAGCAAATCCCGAAAGAAACTGCGTCTTACGAGATCACCTATACAGGCGTTGGAGAGGCCGAAAGCGACAGGGCAGAGATTTCGGTCGTGCCGTTTACGGAGACGACGCAGAGCGAGCCGGATAATATGATTGCGGTGAATGGAGAGGAAGCTTTGGACGATTCTGCCGGAAGCGGAGCGGAGGAAACGGACGAGTCTGTTCCGGTGGAGCCCGTTCGTGAGAAACAGACAGAACAGCGAACGGCGAGAAGTGCGTTCGACAATGAACTGGTTATTGTACTTCCGACTTCGTTAGAAGAATACAGGCGGGATGCAGAAGAAGGCGAAAGC
>QAKS01000018.1 GCA_003343685.1 Clostridiales bacterium
ATGCTTAAAACTTACGTAAAAAGTAAGAATGGAGGACAATCGGTGGCATTAACGTGTATATCGGGTGGGAAGGAGTGCTGCGGGTGCATGAAATGTTTGGAGGGAAAGCAAGTTGAAAAGGACGATAGCAAAGGAAGAGGAAATACTCGAATATTTGACCCAGCTGATGAGGGAGGGAGAGAGCAGCAGAGAGGCGCTGCGGGCAGCCGAGCTGATTGGAAAGACGTATGCTCTGTTCGATAAGGGAAAGGCGGATGGGGCGGAACAGGAGCTGACCGTCAGAATGGATTATGGCGACAACGATAACAGTGAGAGCGAACCGGGCGTTTAAGCCCGTGCATGGCAGCAGGGAACGCTATGTCGTGATCAAAGGAGGAGCGGGAAGCGGGAAAAGCTGTGATACGGCGCAGATGTATATTGTCAGGCTGATGATGGACAAGGGAAGAAACCTGCTTGCCATGAGAAAAAACAAAAACGCATGCATGGATTCCGTTTTTGCGGAGTTGGAAAGTGCGATAGACAGAATGGGAGTCGGGGCATGGTGGAGGGTAAGCCGATCCGTACCTGAAATGCAGTGCATAAACGGCAACAGGATTGCATTCCGGGGGATGCATGGGCAAGCCCAGAGAGAGTCGATAAAATCGGTAACGTTCAGCAGCGGCAGTCTGACGGACATCTGGCTGGAAGAGGCTACGGAATTTACAAAAGAGGACGTTGACATTCTGGACGACAGGCTGCGCGGAGAGCTGCCGGAAGGATTGTTTTACCAGATCAAGCTGACGTTTAACCCTGTTTCCGCAAACCATTGGATTAAGAAGTACTTTTTCGACAGGGAGGACGACAACGTATATCTGCACCACTCCACGTATTTGGACAATCGGTTTATCGATCCGGCCTACAGCAGAAGAATGGAGCGGCGGCGCGAGACAGATCCGGAGGGGTATAAAATCTATGCGCTGGGGGAATGGGGGGAGACGGGCGGACTGATCCTGAAAAACTGGAAAGCGAAAAGGGCGCCTTCAGACCCGGAGTTTTATGACAGGCTGTATATCGGGCAGGATTTTGGCTTTAATGATGCGGACGCAATTTTGACGCTGGAGACGAAGGACGGAGACATCTACATTCTGGACGAAATCTATGAGAGGGAAAAGGACACGGCCGAGCTGATCGCCATTGCGGACAAGAGAAAGCTGCCGAAGTCGGTGGAGATGTATTGCGACAGCGCCGAGCCGGACAGGATACGGATGTGGAAAAAGGCGGGATACGGGGCGAGGGCCGTGGAAAAAGAAAGCGGCTGCGTAGGAGCGCAGATCGATTTTTTGAAGCAAAGGCGCATTTATGTAGACCCGCGGTGCAGGCATACGATCTGGGAGCTTTCCGCATGGCGCTGGAAAAAGGACGGCATGACGGGAGAATATGAGGACGTGCCGCAGGATATGGACGATCATGCCATGGCGGCGCTGCGGTATGGAATCGAGGGAGAGAGAAAAAAGCGGCGGATTGTAGGACTGCCGCTGTAAGGAGGAACGATGTTTTTTACGGAAAGAACGGTTACGGACGAGGACATAGGGGGCTATGTAGCGCGGCACATGAGCGACGACCGCATATCCCGTGCTTATGACTGCTATTTGGGCAGGCGGCGGATCGACAAAGGAAGGATACCGGAGGGCAGGCCGGACAACCGGGTGAATACGAATCTGGCAAAATACATTACAGACACCGCGACAGGGTATTTTATGGGAATTCCGCCCGTATATAAATACAGCACGGCGATGGCGGAAAGACAGCTTACAGAGGTGTTTGACAGGAGCGACGAACAAGAGCTGGACTATCGCATCGCAGAGGATATGAGCATCTGCGGCGTGGGATATGATCTGGTATATCTTGATGAAAAGGGATTGGTTCGCATCGCAGCGGCAGACCCGAGAGGGGCGTTTCTTATATCGAAAAACGACGTGACGGAAACGCCGCTTGCCGGAGTACGCTATTGGACGCACCGCGGCAAAACGAGAGGAGAAATCTATTATCCCCATATGACGAAGCAGTTTGTACTGGAGGGAGGGAAAACCGTCGTCACGGGGGAGCTGGAGACGCCCTTTTCCGCGCCGAATTTACAGCAGTACCGCAACAACAGGTTTCTCAGGGGGGATTTTGAGCCTGTGATCGACAACATCGACATCTACAATCTGGTGCTTTCCGGCGCAACGGACGATTTACAGAGCATAGCCAATGCTTATCTGGTGCTGTCGGGCATGGAGAAGCCGGACGACGAGGCGCTGGAGGTTTTGCGAACGGAGAGGGTGATCGGGCTTCCGTCTGACGGCGGTGCGGAATATATCACCAAGAACCTGAACGACAGCGCCGTGGAGAATCATAAAAAGACGCTGCGGCAGGATATCATGCAGGTGGCGGGGGTGCCGGATCTGACGGACGAAAGCTTTGCGGGAAATTCCAGCGGTGTAGCGCTGAATTACAAGCTGTGGGGGATTGATCAGCTTTTTCAGAAAAAATGCGCCGCTATGGACAGAGGGCTGTTTGACAGGATGAGGCGCATTGCAGAGGCGCTTTACGCCACGGGCGCGGGAGACATAGGAGAGATCGAAAAAGCGGTGTCCATAAGCTTTACGCGGAATATGCCAAGAGATCTGTCTGTTGATGTGGAGACGGCGGTAAAGCTGAACGGCATAGTCAGCAGCAGGACGACATGGGAGATGCTTGAGCCGGTGACAGGCGTCTCCTGCACGGATGAGGAGGAAAGATCGTGTTACAGGATGAGAGAGTTGCCGTAAGAGGCGGGAGGCTTCTGCTTACGGTGCGGGGAGCGGAGAGGATAGATATGCTGGACGCGCCGTTAACCCTTGACGGAATGGCAGACAGACTGATCTATGAGAACTGCCCCGAGATGAAGGAGGCGGGCAGACTGCTGGTGGAAAGAGGGCTTGCGGCAGACTATTCGGACGTGTGCAGAATGCTGTCCGCAGGGGAGAAGATGAGGATTCTGCGGGCCGTGTTTCAAAAGGAGGCCAAGGCGGAGTGAATGAAATGAGCGGGGAAATTGTGAAGGAATTTCTGGCGGTGATGAAGGAGAGAGCAGCGGAGGAGAAAAAAGCGCCGGAAGAATCCGCGGAACAGAGGGATGTAAGCCCAGAGGAGGAGACGCAGATTTCAAAAAGGGAGCAGCATGAGGAGAAAGAGCCGGACGCCGGCCTTACGGAGAAAAAGCAGATCGGGGAGCGGACGAGGGAGGGCGGCGAAAAAGCCCCCGACGCTCTCCAAGACGGACGAAACAGCGGCAAAGCGGAGAAGGCCGGCGCGGAAAGGCGCAGAGAAGAATCCGAACAGGCGGCTGCGGGAGGATTGCCGCCAAAAGCGGCGGAGCCGACAGCGGCCGGAAGCAAAAGAGCGGCGCACATAAGCGCCGACGAAACAGAACCGGCAAAGGAGACGGTGCGGACAGCAGAAAATGTGAAAACCGGAGAAGGGGTATGGGACGCATCGGAGGACAGAGCCGAGATTTCCACAGCCAAAGGAGTATGGGGCACATCGGGGGGCGGAGACGGGATTCCCACAGCGCCGGAAGGGATTCACACCGCTGCCGTGAATGTCAACATCACCATAGACGGCATGACGGTGCGGGAGGAGGCGGACATTGAGAGGATTGCCGGACAGCTGGCATCCAGAATAGAACAGGCGGCGTGCCTGTTTTAGAAACAGCATGAGAGGAGAGAACTATGGAAAAAGCAACGGGGCAGGAGACGAAAACGGAGACTGCTGCATTTGATGAACTGATTCTGGGCAACAAGGACTACCAGGCGGAGCTGGACAGGAGAATTACGAAGGGCATCGAGACAGCGCGGGCGAACTGGGAGAAGCAGGCTTTGGCGCGCGAGCAGGAGGCTGTGCGCCTTTCCCAGATGACCGCGGAGGAAAAGGCGCGGGAGGAGCTGCAGAGGGAGCGGGAACGCGCCGACGGTCTGGAGCGGGAAAAGAACAGGATCATGATGGGGCAGACGGCGATGAACGAATTGCAGAGACGGGGCTTGCCCGTCGGATTTTCCGGATACCTTACGGGGGAGACGGAGGACGCTACGCTGGGCAATGTAGAGTCTTTCTGTGAATTGTTTGCAGAGGCGCTGGCTGCGGAGATGAAAAAGAGGGCGGTAGGCTACAGCCCTGTGTCGGGGACGTGCGACGACATGTTTTTAAAGGGCTTTAGCCGGTAAGGATTTCAAAAGAGAAGCAAGGGAGAGAGAATATGATAAATTATGCGGAAAAATATGCGGGAGCGGTGGACGAACGGTTTAAGACGGCGGCGATTTCGGCAGGCTTTGTCAACAGCGACTATGATTTTGAAGGGGTGCAGACGGTAAAGGTATACAGCGTTCCGACAGCGCCTTTGAACGACTATGTGATGAGCGGGACGTCACGCTATGGCACGCCGGACGAATTGCAGAATGATGTGCAGGTGATGACGATGACGCAGGACAGGTCGTTCACGTTTACCATTGACAGACGCAGCAATCTGGACACCATGGGAGCCATGGCGGCCGGAACGGCACTCGCAAGGCAGATGGACGAAGTGGTCATTCCGGAGGTGGATGCCTATCGGTTTGCTAAAATGGCGCTCTCCGCCGGACATGTGGAGATGGGCGCAGTGACGGGGGAGACGGCTTATGAGGCGTTTCTTGACGCCAATTCCGCGCTCACCAACGCCAACGTGCCGCTGACCGGGCGCTGCGCCGCCGTTACGCCGGACTTCTACAAAAAGGTCAAGCTGGACAAAAGTTTTATTATGGCAGGAGACGTGGCGCAGGAGATGCGGAGGACAGGCCAGATCGGTATGGTGGACGGCGTGGCGCTGTATCTGACACCTAAGGCATATCTGCCGGACGGTGCGGAATTTTTGATTGCCGTGCCCTGCGCTACCTGTGCGCCGGAAAAGCTGGAGGACTACAAGATACATGACAACCCGCCGGGCACCAACGGATGGCTGGTGGAGGGAAGAGTGCTTCACGACGCCTTTGTTTTCGACAGCAAAAAGGACGGTATTTACGTCCACATGGGC
>QAKS01000042.1 GCA_003343685.1 Clostridiales bacterium
TCGATCTTCTCCCGTTTGACGAGAATATCGGCAATGGAATTCAGTCTGCCCATATTGTCATTCAGCACCTTCTTGGCCTTTTCAAAATTCTCGGTGATAATCCTCTTGATCTCATCGTCGATCTGCGCGGCTACCTCCTCCGAATACATCTTCTGCTGACCCAGTCCCAGTTCTTTGCCTAAGAATACGTTTTCGTCTCCATTGTGGCAAACCGGCCCGATCAGTTCGCTCATGCCGTATTTGACTACCATGCTCCTCGCAAGATCCGTCGCCCGCTGGATGTCATTGCTGGCGCCTGCGCTGATATCGTGGAGCACCAGTGTTTCGGCGGCACGCCCTCCCAGCATCATGGCAATCTCATCCTCCATCTTACTCTTGAACATATGCTGGTCGTCCTCGTCGGGCAGCGTCATAGTATATCCGGCAGCCATGCCGCGGGGAATGATGCTGACCTCATGAACATGGTCACAGCCCGGCAGCTCATGCGCCACAATCGCATGACCCACCTCATGAATGGCTGTGCAGCGCTTATCCTTTTCGGTGACGACACGGCTCTTCTTCTCCGGCCCCGCAATGACGCGGGTGATGGCCTCTTCGACCTCCGCCATGCCGATTTTTTCCTTTTTGCGACGCGCCGTCAGGATAGCAGCCTCATTCAAGATGTTCTCCAAATCCGCGCCGATAAAGCCCGGTGTACGCTTTGCCAAAACCTTGAGATCCACGTCGTCGCCCAGCGGCTTTCCGTCCGCGTGAACCTTCAATATCTCTTCGCGTCCCTTTACGTCGGGATAGTTGACAACAATCTGCCTGTCGAAACGACCTGCACGAAGCAGCGCCGGGTCGAGAATGTCCGCTCTGTTGGTGGCGGCGATGACGATAATGCCCTCGTTGGTCATAAATCCATCCATCTCCACCAGCAACTGGTTCAGTGTCTGCTCGCGCTCGTCGTGTCCGCCGCCCAGACCTGTGCCTCTCTGGCGGCCTACGGCGTCGATCTCGTCTATGAAAATCATAGCAGGCGCGTTTTTCTTCGCATTGTCAAACAGGTCGCGGACACGGCTGGCGCCCACGCCGACAAACATCTCTACAAAGTCCGAACCGCTGATGCTGAAGAAAGGTACCTTGGCCTCTCCCGCAACGGCCTTTGCCAACAGCGTCTTTCCGCCGCCGGGCGGGCCCACCAGCAGAACGCCCTTCGGAATCCTTGCGCCGAACTTCGTAAACTGCTTCGGATCGCGGAGAAATTCCACAATCTCCGCCAGTTCTTCCTTCTCCTCATCCGCGCCGGCCACGTCCTTAAACGTCTTGCCCGTGCGCTCGCCCATCGTCATCTTCGCCCGGCTCTTGCCAAAGTTCATGGCCTTGCCGCCGCCCTGAGACTGGCGCATCATCACAAACCACAGCACGCCGATCAATACGATAGGCAACAGATACGGCAGAATCTGCACAAATATGGAGGCTTCCGGCGTCGGCAGATATTTCACCGGTATTTTGTAGTCTGAGGCGTCCTCCACACTCCAAATTGTCCGAAGATCCTGGTCAAACTGTGTATAGGTCGGCAGGTACGTCGCATAGTCGTACTTTGCCGGAAATTCCTTCTCTGCAATCTTGCTGTCCTTTGCAAGCGCCACCACATCCCTGTCGGTTACGGCAATCTGGGCAATCTTTCCATCCCTGACCATCTGCATAAACTCGGTATAGCCCACGGTTTTCGTGTCGGCGGTGTTGTAGTTCCCCAGCGACGACGAGATCGCGATAATGGCTACAATGAGCAGTATGTATATCAGCGGTCCCTTAAAAGCGTTCTTCAAATTCTGTTATCCTCCCCCGCGCGGCTTTCCTGCCCCGCGCCTTCATATATTTCAGGTTTCAAGGTACCTACGTACCTCAGATTTCTGTATTTGCCCGCGTAGTCCAACCCATATCCCACGAGAAATTCGTCGGGAACGTCAAAGCCCACGTAGTCCGCCTTGAGCGGAACCTCTCTGCGCTCCTTCTTATCCAGCAGGCAGCAGCATTTTACCGAGGCCGCACCGCGCTTTTTGAGCATTTCCGTGAGTGCGGTCAACGTGTGTCCGCTGTCTATAATATCCTCCACCAGCAGAACGTGTTTATCCGTAATGTCCGCCTCCAGATCATACAACATGCGGACGTTGCCAGTGCTCTTTGTGCCCGTTCCGTAGCTGGATACCCTTACAAAGTTCATCTCCAGCGGAATGTCCAGATCCATCATCAGGTCTATATAGAAGATAGCGGCGCCGTTCATCACACAAACCATTACCACATCCTTGTTTTCATAATCATGGGCAATCTGATCTGCAATTTCCGATACCCGCCTTTGTATCTGTCCTTCTGTCAGGACGACCTCCTTGATATCTCCGTCCAAAACGCCTCTTTTATACATCCCGTTCCTCCCCGTTTTCATATCCGAATTCTACCTTGACCGCGCCCTCCTCTCCGGCGCGAGCATACTCCGACAGGCCGTATCCGACCACCCAGATAATGCGCCCGTTCTGCTCCACAATGGGAGCCGCGTCCCTCTTTTGCATGGGAACCTTTTTATCCGTAAACCAGTCCCCCAGCTTTTTCGTGCCCTCCATACCGAAGGGACGGATCACGTCGCCGTCGCGGCGCCGCCTTACAACTGCGCCCTCTGCGGCGCTCTTGGAGATATACTGGGTTGCGCTGCTCTCCTCCGGAAAGCACCCGGGCAGCGGCGCGTCGGAAATTCTCGCCGCCTCCTCCAGCGTTTTTCCGAAAAAAACGCCGTATTTATCTATTATAAACGACTTGCTGCATATTTTCAATATATCGTAGGAGACTACGGCGCGAAAATCGTTCTTTTCCATCCATTTCCCCGTGCGCCTTCTCTCCGCAAGGCCGATGATGTCGTCAACATTTTTCAGCTCTACGTCCGTAATACAGCCGACTCGGTCGATTGCCCTTCTCACAATCCGCCTTTTAATGGCAAGAGGCTCCCCGTCGAACAGATCCAGGCTGATGTCGACCCAACCCTCTTTCTCCCGCGCGCACGCTTGATAGCGCTCGTCCGCAAGACCCTGCAGGGCGCTTCCCTCGGCGAGCAGAATGTCGTAGGCGCGCATCAGCGCAGAGACGATATCCGGGTTCATCTCCGCCATGAGGGGAACAAGCTCCTTACGAACTCTGTTCCTCGCATAATTCACGTCGTCGTTGGAGGAATCGTATACGAAGGGAATCCTGTGCCTCTCCAGAAAATCCGTCACCTGCTCTCTCGTACAGCGCAGCATGGGACGGATAAAAAACGGCTCCCGCGTTTCCTTCATGGCGGTCATTCCGTCTATTCCTCCGCCTCGGATCAGATTTAAAAGCAACGTCTCCGCCAGATCCTCCCGATGATGCGCGACAGCTACCTTGTCAATGCCGTTCTCCTCTGCGGCTTTTACAAAAAAATCATAGCGCAGCCTTCGTGCAGCGGCCTCCAGACTCTCCTTTTCTTTTTCCGCCTCGGCAGCGGCATCTCCCCGTTCCACAATGCACTTCACCCCAAGACGGCCCGCCAGCTTTTTGACGAACTCCATATCGCGCAAGGACTCCTCCCCGCGGATACCGTGCTCAAAGTGGAGGAACACGACCTCGTTTCCCGTCTTTCTTCCGTAGGCCACGCAAACCGTCGCCAAAGCCACAGAATCCGCACCGCCCGAAACAGCCACTCCCAGCTTTTCTCCATTTTGTACCAGGCGCCTTAAATTCGCCTCTACCTCTTTTTCATACATGTTCTTATTTTATACGTTATTTCGCTAATTAACAAGTTGGTTTGGCTATATTATGTGAAAATTTTTTGTTACGGGCTGCGCGCCCAATCCACCCCTTGAATCCGCCCCCGTCCTGTTGTATACTTATTGTGTATTCCCATTTGGTTTTACACTGTTTTAGGTTTATTCTGCTGTACCGTTTGGCGCAGTCATATTATATCGGGCTTTTGCCCGCGGAAAGGAATTATTTTTATCATGCTTCAAATAAGAGAGGTCCTCACCAAAAAGGACAAACGGGAGTTTATCAGCTTCCAGAACAGGCTGTACAAAGACGTCCCTCAGTATGTCCCCGCGCTCCTGTCGGACGAAATGGCAAACATCTCAGAGGAAAAAAACCCCGCGTTTGAGTTCTGCCGTATGCGTTTCTTTCTCTGCGAAAGAGACGGGGAGACGGTGGGCCGCGTGGGTGCCATCATCAACGACGAGTCCAACCGGAAGTGGAAAGAAAACAATATCCGCATCACCCGCATTGATTTTATCGAGGATATTGAGGTGGCGCGGGCGCTCATAGACACGGTGGAGCAGTGGGCCAGAGAGGAGGGGCTCACCCGTATGGTCGGCCCTATGGGCTTCTGTGATCTGGACAAGGAGGGAATGCTCATCGAGGGCTTTGAACATAAGAGCATGTTCATTACCTATTATAACTTCCCCTATTACCCTAAATTTTTTGAGGAGCTTGGCTTCCAAAAGGAGGTAGACTGGGTCGAAACGAAGGTCTACGTAAAATGCAAAAACGAAGAAAAGCTGTCGCATTTGTGCAACCGCGTCATGGAGCGCAACAAGCTTCGCTATGTGACATACTCCTCCGCCTCCAAAATAAAACCCTATTTAAACGAACTCTTTGACCTGCTGTCCAACGAATTCTCCGATCTGTACGGCTATGTCTCCATTACACAAAAGCAAAAGGCATACTATGCCGGCCAATTTCTGATGCTGTTGAACTGGAAGTTTGTCGGCGTTATTTTTAACGAGCAAAATGAGATTATCGGCATCGGCGTTCTGGCTCCGTCTCTCGCAGACGCAGTAAAGAAAAACAAAGGCAGGCTGTTCCCCTTTGGTTTTATTCCCGTGCTGCAGGCCAAGGCCAACCCCAAAGTGCTCGACATGTATTTCGTCGCCGTCAAGCGGGCCTACCGGAACCTCGGCGTGCCCACCGTGCTGATGCACCACCTGACAAAAGCCGCCGCTGAAAACGGCGTCCTCTATGCGGAAACCGGCCCGGAACTGGAGCTGAATACTGCCGTCCAGAGCATGTGGGCGGCTTATGAGCACGAGTATGCCTTCAAGCGCCGCCGCTGCTGGTTCAGAGACATCGAGAGCTGACGGGCTTTGCCCGCACATCCTGCACGTCGAAAAATGCGGGCGCCTTTTCCGGCTTCCGACCGCCCCGTTTCCTGAAACAGGACGGTCGGTCTTTTTTCGCGATTATTATAAAACTCCCGCGGCGATGGTGCAGCCGAAGGGCTGAAAATACAGCGTCTCTCTCCTCCTGCCGTCCGTCCC
>QAKS01000068.1 GCA_003343685.1 Clostridiales bacterium
GGCGTGATTCCGCCGGTAACGCGGACTGCAGGCGGAATAAGGGATTACGGAGAAAGCGATATTTCGTGGGTTGAAAATGCAAAATGTATGAGAAAGGCAGGCCTTTCCATTGAATTTCTGATTGAATATCAGAAGCTGTACAGCGAGGGAGAGCCTACCTTTCAAGCAAGGCTTGATTTACTCAGCGAACAGCGAGCTCTGCTTTTGGCTCAAAAACAGCAGCTGGAAGAAACGCTTCATAAGCTGGACTACAAAATTTCAAAATACGAAGCAGCAGTCCGAACGGGCAAATTAGTCTGGGACTGTGAGGAAAATAAGGAGGCTGAATAGCTATGGCGGTAAAACAAACAGCGGGCAGAGATGCTTTGGGTGATTTTGCTCCGAAGTTTGCTCAGTTAAACGATGATGTGTTATTCGGAGAAGTATGGTCAAGAGAGAATAAGCTGTCCCTTCGCGACCGTTCGTTGGTCACTGTGGTTTCGTTAATGTCTATGGGGCTCACCGACTCCTCTTTTCAATATCATTTGGCGTCCGCAAAGGAAAACGGGATCACAAAATCGGAAATCGCTGAAATTCTTACACACGCCGCATTTTACGCCGGCTGGCCTAAAGCATGGGCGGCTTTTAAACTGGCGAAAGAGGTATGGACGGAAGGCTGCGCCGATGGTGATGAGAAAGCAGCGCACGAAAACGCTATGGTCTTTCCGGTCGGGAAGCCAAACGACGAATTCGCCGAGTATTTTATCGGGCAAAGCTACCTTGCGCCGATTTCGACAGCGCAGGTAGGCGTTTATAATGTGACCTTTGAGCCAAAGTGCCGCAATAACTGGCATATTCATTATGCAGACAAAGGCGGCGGACAAATTTTAATCTGCGTGGCAGGGAAAGGCTATTATCAAGAGTGGGGCAAGGAAGCGGTGTTGTTGAAAGAAGGCGATGTGGTCAATATCCCCGCCGGGATCAGGCATTGGCACGGCGCCGTTTCCGACAGTTGGTTTTCTCACCTCGCAATAGAAGTCCCCGGTGAAAACTGTTCCACTGAGTGGCTGGAGGCTGTGAGCGATGGCGAATATAATAAACTGAAATAAAGGAGCAAGAGCATGAGCAAAAAATTGGTGGCATATTTCAGTGCAAGCGGCGTAACCGCCGGACTTGCAAAAATGTTAGCGTCTGCTGTCGGTGCGGATTTGTACGAAATGAAAGCGGCACAGCCGTACACCTCGGCAGACCTCGACTGGACAGACCGAAACAGCCGTTCCAGCGTTGAGATGAATGACAAAAACTTCAGACCCGCTATTGCAAATAAGGTCGAAAATATGGAGCAGTATGACGTCGTCTATGTAGGGTTTCCGATTTGGTGGTATGTCGCGCCGACAATCGTCAATACATTTTTGGAAAGCTATGATTTGTCGGAGAAAACCGTCATTCCTTTCGCTACATCCGGCGGCAGCGATATGGGAAACACCAACGCGGGGCTTGCGCCGTCCTGCAAAGGTGCCGTCCTGAAAAACGGCAAAAGGTTTTCGGCAAACGCGGCGGAAAGCGAGCTTGCGGCATGGGCGGCCACTGTTGAATAGAGAAAGAAGGTCTTTATGAGCAGAAAGGTACTTGTTATTTCGTCAAGCCTGCGCAGGGGCAGCAACACGGAAATGCTTGCCGACGAATTTTTGAAAGGAGCGGCGAGTGCGGGACACAGCGCAGAGAAGCTGGGCCTTGCAGGGAAAACAATCAATTTCTGTATTGGCTGTCTTGCCTGCCAACAGACAAAGAGATGCGTTATTGACGATGACAGCAGAGAGATAACCGAAAAAATGCTGAACGCCGATGTAATCGCATTTGCAACTCCCGTTTATTATTACAGCGTCTGCGGCCAGCTAAAGACCGTGCTTGACAGGGCAAATCCACTTTTTGTGTCGGATTATAAATTCCGCGACATTTATCTTCTGGCAGCCGCCGCCGAGGATGAACCCGAAACGGTTCAAGGAACAGAAACGGCGGTGCAGGGATGGGTCAGCTGCTTCCCCAAAGCAGCCCTTAAAAGAACGATTTTCGCGGGCGGCGTCAATGACGCAGGCGACATAAAGGGGCATCGGGCTTTAAAAGAAGCGTATGAAGCGGGAAAGCAATTATAAGGAGGAATTGACGATGAACGACTTTATTTTTCACAATCCCGACAAAGTATATTTCGGCAAAAATCAACTGGAGCATCTGCCTGAAGAGCTTTTGAAATTCGGCAAAAGGGTCTTGCTTGTTTACGGCGGCGGCTCGATCAAGAAAAGCGGGCTTTACGATTCTGTTACCGAATTGCTGAAAGCAAACGGCTTGGAGGTGTTCGAGCTTGCGGGCGTTGAGCCGAACCCTCGGCATACGACGGCGAACCGGGGCGCCGATATCTGCAAAAAAGAAAATATCGACGTGGTTTTAGCGGCGGGCGGCGGCTCGGTAATCGACTGTGCAAAGGGCATTGCGGCAGCGGCCGTAACCGAAAGCGGCGATGTTTGGCATTTGGTCTCAAACAGAATTTGGATAACCGAGGCGCTGCCGGTTGCCGCAATTCTGACAAACGCCGCAACCGGCTCTGAAATGGACGCATGGGCAGTGATTTCCAATATGGATACAAACGAAAAAATCGGACTCGGCGGCAGCGCGCTTGTTCCGAGAGTCGCTTTTGAAAATCCCGAGCTGAGCTTTTCACTTCCGCCCTATCAGACAGCTTGCGGCGCGTTTGATATTTTCAATCACGTTTTAGACAATTACTATCTTGCGGGCGGCGCGACCTTTGATATGATTCTGGAGTTTCAGGAGGCGGTTATGCGCGCCGTTGTAAAATGGGCGCCGATTGCCATGAGGGAACCGAACAACTATGAAGCAAGAGCAAATCTGATGTGGGCGTCTTCTATGGCGCTCAATACCGTGCTTGACGCGGGGACTGTTCACGGCTGCGCCTGCCACGCTATGGAGCACGAGCTATCCGCATATTATGACATTACGCACGGCCACGGCTTGGCAATCGTAACGCCCCGCTGGCTCACGTATATTCTGAATGAAACGACGGCGCCTGCTATTTACCGCCTCGGGGCAAAGGTGTTCGGCATCTGCGAGACCCTTGAGGCAATGGACGGGGCGAAAAAAGCGATTGAGGCAGTTGCGGATTTCTGCTTTAACACGCTTGGCTTAAAGGCCAACCTTTCCGATTTGAGCATTGACGAAAAGCACTTTAAGGCTATGGCAGACCACGCTTGCTGCGGCGGAATAATTTCGGGGCCGAAAGACCTTGTGCCTGCCGATATAGAAGCGATTTACAGGATGTGCCTGTAAACAAAGAAAACGGCATCACGATTCAAACATGCAGCCGCACACCTTTTTGAACGCCTCTTTAAGGGGGCGTTCAAAAAATGACTCTTATGTGATATGGATGGGTGTCGGCCGAAAATATAAAGTCAAAGCTTCGGTTTATGCTTCCGGTTCTTCCAAACACGGTACAAAATGTCTTTCAGAACCAACATGGCGTCCTGCTCATTAAATTGATATTCCCGCTTCATGTCGTCCAACATTCCGTTTATTTTTCGCGCATAGCCGGAAATATTCACTTTGCTTTGATATGCAAGCAAAACGGGATATTTTTTTCCCCACACATTTGTCCAGTCAATTTTCTCCTCGACGTCCCCGTTCGTTTTATCAATGGTCTCCTGAATTTCTTTTATATCAATGTCAAAGTCGATCAGCTCATCCAGCGATATTTTATATAAGGCGGCCATTTTTTTGCCTGACGAATATCAGGAACAGTTTCGTCCGTTTCCCATTTGGAAACAGTCTGCCTGCTCACACCCAGCTTTTCCGCCACCCCTTCCTGCGAAAGCCCGCGTTTTTTTCTTGCATGAAATAAACTGTTTCCCAAACTCATGGATAGTCCTCCTTGTCGGCTCTCAGCAGTATTGTATTACTTTATAGGGAGAAACTCTACCAATTATCATTATCAAAGCCGCACGTTTTTTTCACATGCGGAAGATTTTTCGGCTGTTAATTGATTGCTCTTAGGATGGTCATACGGTCATACAGCGAGGGTCAACGGGTAAAGGGCGAGACAGTATGCGGGGCGACGGCGAAGGCTCGCAGCGGAGCGCGGAGACAAAAAACTTAAGAAAAAAGAATACACAAAAAAAGGCCGCCGGTCGCTCCGACAGCCTTTTAACGGTTTATTGATCTGCGTTTATCAGATAGTCCAAAATGCGGTCGGTGGCGTGTCCGTCGCAGGCGCTCATAAATTCCTGACGGAAGCGCGCGACGCGCTCGCGATCGAAGCTTCTGTCCTGTTCGTTCACCGCCGCAATAATGCCCGCGGTGTCGGTGACGATGGGGCCGGGTACAAAATCCCGATAAGGATAGTAAAAACTTCTGCCCTCCTCATATTCCTCAAGGTCATAGGCGTAGAAAATCATAGGACGCTCCAGCAGGGAATAGTCAAATATGAGCGATGAGTAATCGGAGATGACCATATCGGCAGCACAGAGTGCGTCTTCGATGGAGGCGGTGGCGGAAATGTCGTACAGAAAGCCCTCCGTGCTGGCGGCAGTCGCTTCGTCCAGCTCAGTGGCGTTCCGAACGAGCGGGTGAAGCTTGCTGACAAATATATACCTGTCCGACAGCGCATCGAAAAGCGCTTTATAGTCGAGAGGGGAATGGATATACGACTTTTTTATGCTGTTGCCGCGGAAGGTGGGGGCATACAGAATAATCTTCCGTCCGTTGATGCCGGGACACAGCTTTTCAACAGCCGCTCGCCCCCGCTCGACCCGGCCCGGTGCATAGTATTCGTCTGTACGCGGTGTTCCCAGCGGGCGGATAATATCCGTGCCGCAGTGAAATGCGTCGTCATAGGCTTCGACTACCTTGGGCGCAGAGACAAACACATCGGTATAGGTGTTGTGGATGGGAAATTTCTCCATCGTCTCGCGGCTCATTCCCCAAGAGGTGTCGGCAGTGGAATAGCCGAACTTTTTAAACGCGCCGCTCGCGTGCCACAGCTGAACGGTATGGGTTCCTTTGCGGGGCTTGTTCGCATACAGGGGCATAAAATATTCGGTAAAAAATACAAACTTTGCGCGGGCATACCGCTTTGTGAATTTGCGGTAATACAAAAAATACACGAACTGTTTGCCGAGCCCCTTGTCAGGAGCTTTCGGATTTAGGAGCAGCTCACAGGTGTAGCCCATTTGAGAGAGCTTTTCGTAAATATCCTGCATATTGTCGGGCAGCGTGTCGTAATGATCGTTTACGAAAAGGGCCAGCTTTTCGTCTATGGGCTTTTTACAGCCTTTTTGATACACGCCGGGCCAGTATTTAAAAAACAGGAAATCCCGCTTTTTATAGCGGCGGATTTTTCTCTCGTCAGCGAGCGCCCGGGTGACCTCATAGCGGGCGGCAAGCAGCTCCTTTTCTTTTTTGGTCAGCTCGGGATCGGGCCATTCCGGGTCGTAATTTTTGATCATTTCCCCGGCAAGCTGGCGGCCGATTTTGCGTATTTCGTATTCGATCAGCTCTTCCTTCAGCTTTTTTTGTTTTCGGCTCAGAAGTTTCTTTATCCTCACGCCCCAGGTTCTCCTTTACTCCTCATAGAATTTTCAGCAGGAAAAGGACAAAAAACGCGTAACAGAGTGTGCGCGTTTTTATCCGTATTGAACTACGTATTATCATAACTGGAACAGGCATTTCTGTCAATGGCGGACAAAAACGTCTGCATCCAATTTTACTGCGCTTTGCAAACCCGCAAACCCAGTATTTTCTGACCGCGGGTGCCGACGACGACCATATCGTCGAAGGCAGCGGGAGTCGCCTCAATGTTGTTGCTGTCAGGGCAGATTTTATCGAGAATTTTGCCCGTGGCGCCTGCAATCAAATAGATATTGCCGACAGAATCGCAGGCGATGAGACGGGAGGCGCCGTCTTTGTCGTAAAGGGCGAGAGGACTGCTCCACGCATAGCGGTCCAGCCGGGTTTTCCAAACGATTTTTCCGGAGGCCTTATCGAGCGCGACGAGCCTGCCGCTCCTGACTTGGGGCGTGCGCGCCACGGGGAAGATGACGAGATTTTCGATGTCGCTGCCGTCCCTGCCCACGGCGGGCGTGGCCTGTACGCCGCCGGATATTCCCGCAATGGTATTGCAGAAATAAGTACGCCGCCATACGTATTCGCCGGTTTGTGCGTCGATCTTGAAGATCGGTACGTTCCCCAGCTTAAAGAACCGCCCTGCCTGCCAATGCAGGGAGGTGGCGATGTAGATATAGGGCCTGCCGCCCTCAACGGAAAGTACGGGAGAGCCGTTCGTGTCGTCGGATACGTCCTGCACCCAGTTCAGCTCCATTGTGTTCAGGTCAATGGAGAAGAGGTTGCCGCCGTTATCCGCGATAATCATATCGCTGCCCAACATGACGGCGCTGTCCTCCATACCCAGCCAGAAGCGCTCTTCACTGCTGCGGGTGGACTGATAGCGCACCTTGACGCGCTCCGACGGATGGCAGACGAGTTTGCCGTCCTCCATGCGGCTGTTCAGTTTCATGGTGTAGAAAATTCCGTTTTCCCCCGGCTCGATCAGCGTGTCGGTTTCCTTGTGGACAAGGGGAGAGCTGTCGTAGCCGTGGAATATCCGCTCGGCAAAGGGGTCCTCGCCGCCGAATTCAAACAGGAGCGTACAGTCGATGAGACTGTAGGCAAGCGCACGGGCGTATTCGCCCTCGTTTGGACCGCCGTCTCCGGGCCCCAGATACAGGATGGGTCTGTCTCTCCGAGGATCCAGCGCGCCGCTGCCCTTAAAGGGCAGGCCGACATGGAGAACGTCTCTTGTGGGAGTGCCGTCGTCCAAATCGAGGAAGTAGACGTTGCCGTCCATCGTGGAGTAGATGACCTCGACAAGCCCATCTTTTTTCTTCTTCTCGTCATACACATTCATTTTGGCGAGCATGTCCGCATCCCAACGGGCGATGAGGGGCTGGCCTGTCCATCCGCTGCCCGTCCAGTAGCCCTTGCCGTAGTGCTTTTTCAGCTTTCCCGTGGGTACGCGCCAGCTTTCGGAAAGCTTATTTGTACCGGAGGGGATGGCGCCGAACGCGCCGCCGCCTCGCGTGTGATCTCCCCGGAAGGTAAACACGCCGTCCGTCTCCGCATAAGTCTCGTTCGGGGCGAACGAGACCGGCTCGCTGCGCGAAAAGGACTCGGCAGGGGCGCCGTCCACCTCCTTTTCCCACCGTCTGACGAGACGGGAAGGAGATGTGCCGCGCCCGTCGCCGCCGGGGATGAGTTTTGTAAACGGCCGCACCAGCCGCAGCAGGAACAGGACGATGGTGTCCAGCCCCATCATGAAGATGCGGAATATTCTGCTTGTTTTCATGGTAACGTTCTCCTTTGTTCTCTGCCGTGCTGCGGTGCAGTCCTGATTTTGCCGCAGGACGGTCTGTTTCAATATGGAAAGGGGAGGCCGCTCCTTTACTGCACGGGATAGGAGAGATCCTTTTCCGAGTTGTTGCGAATGGCCAGATAATAGGCGCCGCACTCCCGCTTCGCGCCGGGGAGGTCGTGCATCCTGTAGTTGCCGCATTCGCATTTCCGGCCCCCGGGGATTTCCCCGTCGTAGTTTGCCGTAAACAGCGCTGCATCCTTGACGGCCTTTATGGCCTCGCCGTGCGTGGCGCCCTTTAAGATCATATAGAAACCGGTAAGACAGCCCATCGGTCCGAAGTATACCACCTTATCTCGGATCTCCGACGACCGCAGGTAGGTGGCAAAGATGTGCTCCACTGTGTGGGCGGCCGCCGCGTCCAGCGGATGTCCGTCGTTGGGGCGCTTAAACCGCAGGTCATAGGTGATGATATCGCCCATGTCGACACGGGAGACATACAGCCCGGGCACAAGAACGTCATGGTCAATTGTAAAGCTCGCGATTTTTTCCATCAGTTTTATTCTCCCGTCTCAGCAGACTGCGTCGTATTGCCGCCGCTTCCGTTCACCACAGAGCTGTCGAAAATCATGCTGCCGTCGGACATGACGTTTGGCAGCTTGCCGTCCCATTTGCTCCACTTGATGTAGTCGATATAGTCGGGAGAGGTTTTGAGCGTCTCCTGGATCATTTTGATGGATTCGGCCTCGGCCTTGGCCTGCTCGATCTTCTGCTGCGCCTCTATCTTAATGCGGGAGAGATCCTGCTCCGCCTTCAGGGCGTTCTGCTGGGCCGTCTGCTTTGCCTCGACGGCCTTGTTAAACTCCTCGGTAAACTCAAAGTTTGTGATATTGAAAATTTCCACGTTGATGCCGTAGGGTGAAATCTTTTCAGACAGCGCATCCTTGATCCGGTCGCCCACCTCCTGCCGCTTGACGATCAAATCCTCAGCGGTATACTGTGCGGTAACGGCCTTAATGCTCTCCTGTATGGCCGGGGCGACGACAATGGACTCGTAGTTGACGCCGACGGTTTTATACAGATTGGCGGAGGCCGACGAGAGGACCGTATAGTTGACCGCCACGCTGTAGGTGACGATCTGCAAATCCTTGGACGAAGCGGAACCCTCCGCCTCGGTCTTCTGGGTGCGGTTGTCCACGGTCACTACAGACTGGGCGAAAGGCACCTTAAAGTGAAGCCCTGCGGCGAGCACGTTGTCCTGTACGGCGCCCAGCGTGAGCACCACGCCGGAATGGCCGGCAGGCACGGTCACAAAGGAGGACAACGCCAGCACGGCCGCTGCCAGACAGATGACGACAACAATGACAATTTTTTTAATTTTTTTGGTTTTATCCGTTTTTTCCATATCCTTTTCCCTTCGCTATAAGGTATTACCTCACATTTTAACCCGAACACGTCCGATTTGCAACAGGGAGAGGACATGGTGTATAATACAGGCCATAAGGAGCGAATGGCAAATGGACAGGCAAAAGAGGGTTTTGGCGATTCACGATATTTCGTGTGTAGGGCGGTGCTCCCTGACGGTGGCGCTGCCGGTTCTTTCGGCGTGCGGCGTGGAGTGCTCCCTGCTGCCTACAGCGCTGCTCTCCACGCATACGGGCGGATTTTCCGGATATACATTTCTGGATCTGTCGGACGAGATGGAGAAGGTTCTCGACCACTGGAAAACGCTGGA
>QAKS01000040.1 GCA_003343685.1 Clostridiales bacterium
GCGGCAGCTCTCGCGGCCAATCAGGCGCGCATTCCCCTGGCAAAAATGGCAGTTGAAGAAACCGGCATGGGTATTGTGGAAGACAAAGTCATTAAAAATCACTATGCTTCCGAGTATATCTACAACGCCTACAGGCATACAAAAACCTGCGGCGTGATCGAAGAGGATCCGTCCTTCGGCATTAAAAAAATTGTTGAGCCCGTGGGCGTTGTGGCTGCCGTTATTCCTACAACAAACCCCACATCAACCGCGATATTTAAGACGCTGCTGGCGCTTAAAACACGCAACGGCATTATCATCAGCCCGCATCCCCGGGCAAAACAGTGTACTGTCGAGGCTTCCCGCATTGTGTTGGATGCGGCAGTAGCCGCCGGCGCCCCCGAGGGCATCATTGGCTGGATTGACATACCCTCTATTGAGATGACCAACATGATTATGAAAGAGGCTGATCTGATTTTGGCAACAGGCGGACCCGGCATGGTAAAGGCGGCATATTCCTCCGGAAAACCTGCTGTCGGCGTCGGTGCGGGAAACACCCCCGCTATCATCGATGATACCGCCGACATCAAGCTGGCTGTCAACAGCATCATCCACTCCAAATCCTTTGACAACGGTATGATCTGCGCTTCGGAGCAGTCCGTGATCGTGCTTGAGAAGGTCTATGACGAGGTAAAAAAGGAATTTGCCGCCCGCGGCTGCTATTTTCTTACAACCGACGAAACCGACAAGGTCAGAAAGACGATCATCATCAACGGTGCGCTCAACGCCAAAATCGTCGGTCAGCCCGCTTACAAAATTGCCGCTCTTGCCGGCGTGACCGTACCCGAAGATACGCGCGTTATCATTGGCGAAGTGGAAAGCGTAGACCTTGCGGAGGAATTTGCCCACGAAAAACTCTCCCCTGTTCTGGCCATGTATCAAGCAAAAACGTTTGGCGATGCGTTGGATAAAGCTGAGCAGCTGATTGCCGACGGCGGATACGGACACACTTCGTCCGTATATCTCAACGCCCTTACCGAACAGAAAAAGCTTGATGAGTTTGCAGAGCGTATGAAGACCTGCCGCATACTCGTCAATACGCCCTCCTCTCACGGCGGAATCGGCGATCTGTATAACTTTAAACTGACCCCTTCCCTGACGCTTGGCTGCGGCAGCTGGGGCGGAAACAGCGTTTCCGAAAACGTCGGGGTCATGCACCTGCTCAACATTAAGACAGTAGCCGAAAGGAGAGAAAATATGCTTTGGTTCAGAGCCCCCGAAAAGGTCTATATGAAAAAGGGCTGCCTGCCTGTAGCCATGGACGAGCTGAAAAACGTAATGGGCAAAAAGAAGGCGTTTCTTGTCACAGATTCCTTTCTTTATCAGAACGGATATACAAAGTCTATCACCGATAAGCTTGATGAGATGGGCATTCGCTACAACGTATTTTTTGACGTTGCTCCCGACCCGACGCTGGCCTGCGCCAAAGAAGGCGCGAAAGCTATGGCTGCCTTTGAGCCCGACTGTATTATTGCGCTTGGCGGCGGTTCCGCTATGGACGCGGCAAAAATCATGTGGGTGATGTATGAGCATCCCGAAGTAAACTTTATGGATATGGCGATGCGTTTTCAGGATATCCGCAAGCGCATATACACCTTCCCCAAAATGGGCGAGAAGGCTTACTTTATTGCGATTCCCACATCCGCCGGCACGGGCAGCGAAGTTACTCCTTTCGCAGTCATCACAGACGAAAGCAGCGGCGTCAAATATCCTCTTGCCGACTATGAACTTTTGCCGAAGATGGCCATTATAGATGCAGATCTGATGATGAACATGCCCAAGGGGCTGACGGCAGCCAGCGGCATAGACGCCATGACCCACTCTCTGGAAGCGTATGCGGCTATGCTTGCCACGCCGTTTACAGACGGTTTAGCTCTCGAGTCGCTGAAGCTGATCTTTAAATATCTGCCGAGAGCCTACAACGACGGTCCCAACGATCCCGAAGCGAGAGAGCAGATGGCCAACGCTTCTACCATGGCCGGCATGGCATTCGCCAATGCGTTCCTCGGTGTGTGTCATTCTATGGCGCATAAACTGGGCGCGTTCCATCATCTGCCCCACGGTATTGCCAATGCCCTGATGATCGAAGAGGTTCTTCGGTTTAACGCAGAGGAATGCCCGCAGAAAATGGGAACATTCCCCCAATATGCCTATCCGCATACCCTCGCCAGATACTGCCAGGTTGCCGACGCTCTCGGAATCGGCGGCAAAACCGACGGCGAAAAATTTGAGAATCTGATTAAGGCAATACGTCAGCTGAAAAAGTCGGTAGACGTCAAGGACTCCATCTCCGAATACGGCGTAGACGAAAAGAAATTTCTGGATCAGCTCGATGAAATGGTAGAACAGGCGTTCGATGACCAGTGCACCGGCGCCAATCCCAGATATCCGCTGATGAGCGAAATTAAGGATATGTACCTGACGGCCTATTACGGCAATAAATAAACGAGGAGGAACACCATGAAGCTTGATACAGTAATTGCGGAACGCACTCATAAAAAAATATATCGAGACGGCAGCTTTGCCATTAAAGTATTCGACGAGACCTTTCCGAAATCGGATATTTTAAACGAAGCACTGAACCAGTCAAGGATTGAGGAAACGGGTCTTAATGTCCCGAAAATCGTGGAGGTCGCCAAAATCGATGGAAAATGGGCTATTGTCTTTGATTTTATTGAAGGTAAAACCATGCAGCAGATTATGGACGAAAATCCAGATAAAACGGATGAGCTTTTGGAACAGTTTTTGGATATTCAGCTGGAAATACACTCCAAGCGTTCTCCTCTTCTGAACAAAATCCGCGATAAGATGCAGGGCAAAATTTCCAAGACCGATCTGGATGCAACGACCCGTTATGAACTGCATATGCGCCTCGACGGAATGCCTGTGCGGAACAAAGTCCTCCACGGCGATTTTAACCCCAGCAATATTATCATCCGCCCCGACGGCGTTCCCTATATTTTAGACTGGTCTCACGCCACACAGGGTAATGCCAGTGCGGACGCAGCGCGTACCTATCTGCTGTTTATGCTGGAGGGTAAAGAAAAGCTGGCAGAACGGTATTTGAAGTTGTTCTCCCAAAAAGCTGACATTGCCATTCAGTATATTCAAAAATGGCTGCCCATTGTCGCCGCGTCCCAGTCCGTCAAAGGCAAACCCGAAGAGCGCGAGTTCCTTCTCAAATGGGCTGATGTCGTGGAATACGAATAAAGGCAGGTTTGAAACATTTCCTTTCGTACCAATCAAAGCCACCCATAAAACGGGTGGTTTTGATTGGCCAAAAAACTTCTTCTGCAATGGATGCAAAGGACATTTCTCTGCGAAGACAAAAAGCGCAACAGGAAAATGGCATAGAAAAACCCTTCAAGCATGTTCGATACGTCCTGAAGGGTTTTGTGCATATGCACTATCTGACTCTCACTCTGATGCGTTTATACTTTCCGTTATCGTACGATACCGCATAGATATACGTCGTTCCTTTTCTCACCGCTGTAATCTTACCGTCGGAGCTTACTTTCGCTATTTTGCTGTTGGCAGAATACCACCTTATGTCATTCGTTGTGGCAGTTTTGGGCCTTACAGATGCTTTCACCTGATAGCTCCTTCCTCTTTTCAGCGAAAGCGACGATTTCGATACCCTAACGCTTTTCACATTTGTGATTTTTGCACTGTCTGTTACCGTCACGTAGAACTTCATATATTTCTTTGAATCGGCGGAGTAAACCTTGATCGTCGTCCGTCCCGCGCTTACTCCCGTAATTCTGCCGCTGCTCCAGCCTACTTTTGCAATGGCAGGATTGCTTGAAATATAGAACATGTGCCTGTTTGACGCATTTCGCGGAGAAAGGTTCACCCTTGGCTTATACGTCTTGCCGACGGCAATCGTCTTATACTGTGTGGACAGGCTGATCTTTTTCACCCTGCGTGTGGGGGAACGCTTCACTACAGAAATATAGTATCTCGTCGTAAGCCCGTTTGCTGTAGTCGCCGTAATCAGCGCTTTTCCCGAGTTTCTGCCTTTCACCGTGCCGGATGAGGACACCGTCGCCACTTTTGTATTGCTTGATTTGTAAGTCACCTTCTTATTTGTGGCGTTGGAAGGCCTCAGCGTATAAGTGAGCTTTGTCGTTTTGCCGACGCGCACCACCCTGATAGCACTTTTTGCCTTCAGGCTCGTTACCGCCACTGCCGACGGCGCCTGAATTTCCTCCTCTTCTGCAATCGAAAGCGCTTTTATCGTTGTATTGGGATAATAAAACGCTATAATTTCACGATAGGATTTACCGTGGTTTTTCGCCATCATATAAGCGCCGCACTGGCTCATTCCCACGCCGTGCCCCCATCTGCAATGAGTCAGCATAAAGCCGCTGCTATCGGACGACAGTTTATACAGCCTAAGGGTTGAGTCTGTTTTTTTGTAAACGGCATAGGGCCCTCCCTCGGCCAACTTCGTCGCGTCCATCACAACTGTCACGGCAGAGGTCTTGCCTCCCACTGTCACATTCATTTTAACGGAAAAAGTAGTGTAATTCGGGCACTCTGCCATTGTTTCAAAGTCGGAAGCGGCATGACCGGAACATTTCGTAAACGATATCGCATCGTGTTTCGTCCTGTAGCCTTTCGGCGTCACGGCCTCAATACTGTTGATCGCAACATCCGCATATGATGCATCGGACCCTAATGCCGCGACAGCCAACGTTTTCAGATAACTATTGAAATTTTTCGATGTTTTTCCATCCGTTCCGAGCAGCTTCCCATCTCTTTGAAGCCTGATGCTCTCCTCCGTACCGGAGGAGTGATACTCTGCATCGTAGGGATCCTCCTTGACGACCTCATACGGCTCCAGTTTTTTGGAGGAACTCCATACATGCTGAGGAATATCGACATATCCGCCGTTTGTCGCGGCGTAGTATGCCTGCACCATCTCATCTCCGCAATACAGAATTTGGCCGGCGGTCTCCTTTGCCGCCTGCATACTTCTCGTGTAAGCGGCGTTATAGCCGCAGTATGTCTGATCGCTGGAATAGTCCACAAGCTCATAATTCGGCTGATTCGTCGTCAGTCTTCTCGCCGCATAGGTGCGCGCCAGAATCGCCTGCGCCTTCAGCGCCTCCAAAGGCCAGCTTTCGGACATTTCATACGGAATGACGCCCGCAATATAGTCGTCCAGATAAACGCGGTTGATACAGCGGAGATACCCCCCCGCGATGGAAAAAGAAATATCCCCCAGGTAATCTCTGTTCTTGGAGTTCGTCCCATAAATCCGCCGAAGCGTTATCAGATTCTCACTGCCCGCATCGGGCTGACAGCTGATAAAGGACACCGTATCACTCCCGCGGAGCACAGCGCCGCCGTCTGCACGGTACAGTGACAATTTTCCGTCCTCCAGCTTAACTGTATACTTTCCCCTGGCAACCGCAGCCTCCGGCGCTTCTTTTAAATAATAATTGCCGTCCACGGTCAGCTCTTTGCTTTTTACCGTGCTGCCGATCGAGAGCTTTACTCTGATATAGGAATAATCTCCGGCCGCCTCCGCTTTTGACATTGTTACGACAGGTATTACAGCACAAAACAGCAGCAGCGCCGCCACCGCCATGCCGATCACCCTGGTACAAATGTTTTTCATTGCGTCACTTCTCCCCGTAAAGCTTGTATATAGTGTTAATTATAGCACAGAAATATTAATAAAATGTTAAAAATAAATTACAGCTCCGATTGAGTAGCATCGGAGCTGTTATAATTCGCCTAAGCGTTCGCCATCATCATGGAGTGGCAGTCGTAAAGCTTTCTGTCAAATTTCATCTTCATGGCCAGCGCCGAATCTATATCATACGCGACTATTTTATTATTGTGGAGACCAACCACTTTATTGCTGTCGCCCGACTCCAGCAATTCAACTGCCTTAATTCCCATCTTAATGGACATCAGCCTGTCAAACGCCGTAGGCGCACCGCCCCTTTGGATGTACCCGAGAACAATGGCTTTTACGTCAAGATTGGATTTTGCTCTGATGTAATTTGCAAACGCTTCGCCCTTCCCCGCGCCCTCTGCGATGACAACAATGCTGGTCATGTGGCCTTTGATATGCCTGTTTACCAAGCTGTCGCAGATCGCATCCACGTCAAACTCCACCTCCGGAACGATAATATACTCCACTTCTCCGGCAACGCCCGCCGCCAAAGCCAAGTCGCCACAGGCATTTCCCATCACCTCTATGACGCCTATTCTCTCGTGAGACAGCATCGTATCTCTGATCTTCGCTATCTCGTTCACCACATAATGCGTTGCCGTGTCAAAACCTATCGTATAATCGGTATAGGCTAAATCATTGTCAATGGTGCCGGGAAGTCCTACCGTAGGCATACCCATATGACTCAATATCTGCGCACCCTTAAAACTGCCGTCGCCTCCTATGACAACAAGACCTTCTACACCAAAAGCCTTTAATACCTTCAGTGCCTTTTCCTGGCCTTCCTTCGTCTTCATCTCTTCACAACGTGCAGTCTTGAGAATTGTACCGCCCCTGCCGACAATTCCCTCAATGTCCTTTTCATCTATCTCGGCCAATCTGCCGTCAATGAGCCCGGAATATCCCTTTGTAACACCGATGACCTTGATTCCCTTACTGTTGGCCAACCGCACTACAGATGAAATTGCCGCATTCATTCCCGGAGCGTCGCCGCCGCTGGTTAAAATCCCTATGCTCTTCATAATCACCACTCCACAATAATATAAATTTTTCACGGAATATCTTTGAGTTTGCCAAGCTACCCCATGTTATTTACGTTTGTATTAAGTATACCACACCGTCCTGCCTTTTACAAACAAATTATTGCCGCACCACGACATTTTCCGGCCCCAGCAATTCCGACAGACAGGAAATCAGTTCCTCCGACATATCGACGCCGTTGCTTCCGCTGTATCCATATGTTTTCTTGTCCGGCGCCACATAAAGCCTCCAGTCCTGATCTCCCCGATACTTCCTTGCAAGCTCCTCCACAGCTCTTTTTTCTTTGGGATCTGCTGAGTCCACTTTGACATAGAGAATACCCGCGGACTTTTTGAAAGAGGCGGCAGATTCCATAAACAACTCAGGCTTTCCCTCGGCATTGATATTAATTCTTCCCTTTATGCGTATCACCGTGTCGGCATGCAGCAGCCGCTCATACCCGGCAAAGGCTCTTGGGAAAATCGTAACGGCAATGCTGCCTGTCATGTCGTCCAGCTCCGCGTTTGCCATCGTCTGTTTATTTTTCGTAATTCTTGTCGACAGGGTTGTCAGAACGCCCGTAATCTCCACTTCCCTGTTGTCATAGTAACGCGCTTTTATTTCGTCCATTTCAGACTGCAGGATATCCGCAACATCGTGCTCATTTCTAAGATCTCCCAGTTCCTCCAGCGGATGTCCGCTGATATACATCCCCGTTTTTTCCTTTTCCAGCGCAAGCCTCCTGCTCGCCGGATATTCCGGGACGTCGGGCAGCGGCATTTTTTCCGCCATCTCCTCCGCACCCTCCATCGCAAAAACACTCATCTGAGATGACATGGATTGCTTCAGCCTCTCCTGCGCATTTTTCAAAATCGTATCGCTTGCGTTCATAATCTGCGCGCGGTTTGCGCCCGTATAGTCAAAACATCCGGAAAGCACCAGCGACTCGATCTGAGACTTGTTGATGGTCGCCGCATTGCGCGATACAAAATCCTCAAAATCCTCATATTCGCCATTTTCCCGCTCGGTAATCACATCCCCGATCGCGTCTCCCACCTGCCGGAGGGCAGACAAGCCAAACCGTATGGCGCCGTTTTCCACGGCAAACAGCTTTTGAGATTTGTTGATATTGGGCGGCAGTATTCTGATTCCGCTCTGCCTGATATAGCGCATATAATGCGCCAGCTTATCCGATACGGAAATGAAGCTGTTTAAGAGTGCAGTCATAAATTCGGTTTCATAATAGGCCTTCAGGTATGCCGTCTCATAGGCCACTACTGCATAGGCGCAGGCATGGGACTTATTAAAGGCATACTGGGCAAAATCCATCATCTGGTCAAAGATTCGGTGCGCAACATTCTCGGGCGTCCCCCGTTTAACCGCACCTTCTACGCCGTCTCCGCCATAGACGAAAATCTTGCGCTCTTTTTCCATCACGTCCTGCTTTTTTTTCGCCATCGCCCGGCGTACCAGATCACTCCGGCCCAGAGAGTACCCCGCCATGTCCCGGACGATCTCCATTACCTGCTCCTGGTATACCATACAGCCATACGTATCCGACAGAATTCTCTCCAGCACCGGACTTTCGTAGGTCACCTTGTCAGGCGCATTTTTCCCGGCAATATAGTCCGGAATTTTTTTCATCGGCCCCGGGCGGTACAGAGAAATCCCCACCATGATATCCCCGAGATTTTCCGGTCTGAGCTGTGTCATGAGCGACCTCATTCCGTCGCTCTCCAGCTGAAATACCCCGTCCGTATCGCCGCGGGTAATCATTTCAAACACCTTTTTATCGTCGTAGGTCAGTTTGTCCAGTTCTATTTTTACACCATGCTCCTCCTCAATCATCCGAATGGCGTCCCGCATCACGGTCAGCGTGCGCAGCCCGAGAAAGTCCATTTTCAGAAGGCCTAGTGCTTCCAGATCCCCCATCGTATATTGTGTTGTAATGCTCTCATCTTTTTTATTGCGGGAAAGCGGCGCATATTCGGTAACGGGCTTGTTTGAAATCACTACGCCTGCCGCGTGCGTGGAACTCTGTCTGGGCAGTCCCTCCAGCTTCATGGACATATCCAGCCAGCTTTTAATATGCTCGTTGTTTTTATATTCCATGCTGAGCTTCTCTGACTTTTCCAACGCCTTGGCTATCGTCATATGCAGCTCGTTCGGGATCATCTTCGCAAGCCTGTTTGCCTCTGCCACAGAAATTCTCGTAACCCGCGCCACATCCCGTACAACCTGCTTTGCTCCCAATGTGCCGAAGGTAATGATCTGCGCGACCCGATCCAGACCGTATTTCTCCGTCACATATTCGATAATCTGCCCTCTCCCCTCGATGCAGAAATCCATATCAATATCGGGCATACTGATTCTCTCAGGATTCAGGAAACGCTCAAACAGCAGATTGTACTTAATCGGGTCGATATCGGTAATATGCAGCGCATAGGCGACGATGCTCCCCGCCGCGCTGCCTCTGCCCGGCCCCACCGGAATCCCGTTTCGCCGCGCATAGTCTACGTAGTCCCATACGATCAGAAAATAGTCCGTAAAGCCCATTTTATTGATGGTCTCCAGCTCGTATTTCCACCGTTCCTCTACCTCTCCTGCATCGGCGCCGTACCGTTCATAAATTCCCTTCTTTGTCAGCTCTTCCAGATATCCCTCATGGGTATAGCCTTCGGGAACATCGTATACGGGCAGGTGTATATGTCCGAATTCCAGTTCAACATTGCATTTTTCCGCTATCTTTGCCGTATTTTCGGCCGCGCTTTCAACGTGGGGGAACAGCGCGCGCATTTCGTCTCCGCTTTTGATATAAAACTCGTCCGTCTGGAACAGCCCTCCCTCATCAATATAGCGCCCCATCTGAATGCACATGAGAATATCCTGAGCCTTGGAATCCTCTCTGTTTACATAATGAGAGTCGTTTGTCACCACCATTTCTATTTGCAGTTCACGAGCCAGCTTGATCAAAAGCGGATTGACGCGCTTCTGTTCGGCCAGTCCATGATCCTGAAGCTCAATATAGAAGTCTTCCCCAAACATATTTTTCAGCCGTTTCGCCAGTGCATAAGCTCCTTCCTCGTCCCCCCTCAGGAACATCGACGGAATATCGCCTGCCAGACAGGCCGACAGACACACCAGCCCATCGGCATACTGTTCCAGCGTGTCGTAGTCTATTCTCGGCCTGTAATAGAATCCGTCTACAAAGCCGATGGAACTGAGTTTCATCAGATTTTTATAGCCTTGGTTGTTTTTCGCCAAAAGCACCAGATGGGCATACTCCTTTCGGGCCGGGTCTCTGTCCGTCAGCCTGCCGTTTGCCACATACACCTCACAGCCAATCACCGGCTTAATCCCCGCCTGCGTAGCAGCACGCCAAAATGCCACAACGCCGTACATGGCTCCGTGGTCGGTAATTGCTATCGCCGTTTGGCCCAGTTCCTTCGCCCTCTCCACAATATCATTGATACGCGCCGCTCCGTCCAACAAACTGTATTCGCTGTGCACATGCAGATGTACAAAATTATCCATTTCGGCCCCCTTTTGTCAATCTCATATATATCATAACATATTTGTTGTCGATTGAAATACTTTTCTTCCTGTTGTATAATAAAGAAAATATTAATGAAATACTAAGGAGTTTTCGCAGCAATGTCGTACAAACTGATCGCTCTCGATCTGGACTACACTCTTTTCCGCACTGATCTTACAATCGCCGAAAGTACACGCCGGGCTATAACCGACGCGCAGGATAAAGGCGTGCTGGTCGTCCTTGCCACAGGCAGGATGCTGGGCGGCGTAAAACCCGTCTATGACAGTCTCGCTCTTTGTTCTCCGGTAATATGCGGCGGCGGTTCTATTATTTACAACAACAAATTCAACCGGCTGGAGCTTTTCTCCCTTGATCCTTTGGATGCCCACGGAATTGTCAATCTTGCCGCAGCATATGACATACCTGTCCACGTATATGTAGACGGAAAAGTCCTCTATCGGGCAGAGACGCCTATAACGGACGAATATCTCTCTACATTCCATTTGATCGGGCAGATAACGCCGGATCTGTGTGCCATGACCGACATCAAGACGCCTAAAGCGCTTATCTTAAAAGATGTGGAATCCATTGACAAAATCGCCCCCATTGCGCGCGAAAAATTCCCGCATCTCAACATCGTCCGCTCCAAGCCCCACTATCTTGAATTTACGAGAAAAGATGTGACAAAGGCCACTGCACTGGAGTATATCGGGAAGCTTTACGGCATTGATAAAAGCGAAATGATCGCCGTAGGCGATAATGAAATCGACGAAAGTATGATCTCCTATGCCGGCCTTGGCTGCGCCGTAGGGAACGCCATTGAATCTACAAAATCCGTTGCCGACTACATTTCCGCCGACTGCGACCATGACGGCGTCGGTGAAATCATACATAAATTTATTTTAGGAGACTGATGTTTATGAAACGTTCCATTAAAATCAACAAATTCGTAGAAGACCTTGGCCTCACTCCTCTCTATGT
>QAKS01000028.1 GCA_003343685.1 Clostridiales bacterium
GTCGAGATTATACTGGCGCTCCACCAGATTTTTCCAGTCCTCCATACGGCTCTCCCCCAGAGGCAGGTTCAGCTTTTTCAGCACAACCTCGTCCAACTTCTCTTTCTGAAGGACAAGCGGAACCTCATAAATACTGCTGCAATCGGGATTATGAATGACACATTCCGTATCCACATTGCAGAACAGCGACAATTTCTCCTTTATATCGCGTTCCAGAGGAACCTCTGACCTGCACACAAGCACATCCGGCTGGATGCCGAGCGCGCGCAGCTCTTTTACGCTGTGCTGAGTGGGCTTCGTCTTGATCTCTCCCACCTTTCTCAGGTACGGTACAAACGACACATGGAGATACATGCAGTTATGCTCTCCAACCTTCCATTTCATCTGGCGGATTGCCTCCAGAAACGGCTGTGACTCAATGTCTCCCACCGTTCCGCCGATTTCCGTTATTACAATATCAGCGCCGCTGTTTTTGCCGACACTGAAAATTTTGTCCATAATTTCGTTAGTAATATGGGGAATCACCTGAACGGTACCGCCCAGATAATCGCCGCGGCGCTCTTTCGTAATGACGCTGTTATACACCTTTCCCGACGTCACATTGCTGTCTGCGCTTGAATTTTCGTCTGTAAATCTTTCATAATGGCCGATATCAAGGTCGGTTTCCGCGCCGTCGTCCGTCACAAACACCTCACCGTGCTGAAAGGGGCTCATGGTTCCCGGATCTACATTAATATATGGATCGCATTTCTGCATAGCCACTTTATAGCCGCGGCTTTTCAGCAGTCTTCCGAGCGAAGCTCCCGTAATTCCCTTGCCCAGCGACGACACAACGCCGCCTGTAATAAAAATAAATTTTGTCGCCATTATACTTCTCCTCTGACCAAGTTATAAAAAACTAACAGTTTGCTTTATTTTCCAATATCACAATACGCGATCTTTTCTTCTTGTCTCCCGCTACCAGTTCCAGTGTGCTTGCGCCGCTGCTGGATTTGTCGAAATATCTTCCCGCCGCATCCATAAACCCGAAAAGCGGTGCAATATCCATATCCAAATCGTCTGTTTTATAGTGCATCGGGATGATAATATTCGGCTCAAGCGTCTTGCAGATTTCCAAAGCCTCCTCCGCATCAACCGTAAACGTACCCCCCACGGGTATCATCAGGATGTCCACGCCCTTCAGCGCATCATACAGCGCATTGTCCGGCATCACGCAGATATCTCCCATATGCACCAGCGTAAGCCCCTCTGCCTGCACCTTATAGATCACTGTCTTGCCTCTGTCGTTTCCGGCGTTTTTATCGTGATCTGTCTCATAGCCTTCAATATGGATGCCGTCTATATCCCACGTACCGGGGCCCGTTACCAGCTTATAGTCACCCCGCACACGGTCCACCGCATTGTGGTCGTAATGGTCGTGGCTTATGAGCACCACGTCCGCTTCCGTTTCCTGCATTTCATATCCAATATTTTTAAAAGGATCGAACAGCAGTTCTCTGCCGTCGTTCAAATAAACTTTAAAACAGGCATGTCCTATCCACTCAACTCTCATAATACACATTGCTCCTTTCTTCGTTATGAAAACCTTTTTTTGAGTACCGCATATTGATCCTGCTGACGGTTTTTGAACCGCCTATATTTAAAACATATTCCAATTCAATCTTTCCGTCGCCATCCCCGATGTAGGTGTCTACCATCGTGGGAAATATATTCACATCTATATCTCCAAAAGGAGTTGAATACTCTGCCAGATAAAGTTTCTGCGGCTCAAAGACCATTTGTGTTTCCACAGCGCCTGTCTTCTGCATCGTAACCGCCTTGCCGTCCATGATCACTTCCGTCTTGATCTCTCCGCTGTCTGCATTGTACTCGTCAAAAGAAAGCACGAAGCTGTCTCCCCGCCTTTCAAACCAGCCCGTCGTTGAAAAATCAATTCGGTCTTCATCCCCGTTGCTGATCTGCGTTCCTATGATCCGTACCATTACTTCTTCCACAGCGCCGTCTCCACTCACAAAATCTATGCCAATCGAATTATAACATATCTTTCAGATTATATCACAGAATATATGAATTGTGAAACAGAAAATGACGTTATTCAATATTTTTTTTCATTTCCTCCAGCCATTCGCCCAGTACCCACGTATATTCTATCGGAGCATTCGCCTCTTCCGGCATGTCTACAATGCACAGCGGAGGGAACATGACGCACCACCAGTTTTTTCCGCCGCCGCTCCCTAAAACAATCCTCATGGCATGATAATTTCCTGCCTCATAAGCAGCTCCGTCATAATGTCTCGTAGGAAAATAGTATTCTCCGACATACGCTCTCGCGCCGTAACACATGCCGTTTTCAGCAAGCACTCTCCGCGCCGCCGACAAAAATTCGCTCTTATGACTCAGCGCATATTGTTCCGCTTCTTCCTCCGAACTGAAGTTTTTCTCTTTTACGCAGTGCAGCACAGCATCCCGCACCAACAACTTGACCCGCTGATCCTGCACGCTGTCGCTGTTCGCTATGATATGCAGTCGAAAGGGTTCGTAAGAGGCGGATTCCGACGCTCCCTTGACGCAGACCGCCGCCACGGCTGCTGTTACTGTAATGACTGCTATCCATAGTATCATCATCTTTTTCACTGTCTTTTTTCCTCCCGTTGAAAAGATGGTGATATTATGCACGCAAATTGTGATAAATAAACACCCGCTAAAAAGCGGCTCCGTTTATCCGGAGCCGCTCGTTGTCTGCCGCCTCAGCCTTCAAACTGTTTTTTCAGGAATACGAGCGATTCTCTGATATCCTCGTCCAGCTTTGCTTCGTCCGCGCCGCCCGACAGGTCTCTCCAGACCTTGACGTCTGCACCTACACCGCCTCCCATACGTACAAAAGGCTCCATAACCACACATTCGTTGTAGCCGATGTCCCGCAGTGCGCACCCCATTTCCGCCCATGGCATCCGGCCCTTTCCGGGCACCTTTCTGTTGCATTCCCCCACATGGAAGTGCCCCAGCATGTCTCCCGTTTTGCGGATCGCGCCGCCCATGCTGTCCTCCTCAATATTCATATGGAAGGAATCGAGCATGACTTTAACATTTTTTCTGTCCACATCCCTGCAATACTGAATTGCCTCATCTGCATCGTTAAACAGGAACTGCTCAAACCTGTTGAGCACCTCACACAAAATCGTTACGCCGTATTCCTTTGCAAAATCCGCAATTTCTCTCATGCTCTCCACGCTTCTGCCGCGAACCGCCGGCTTGTCAACAGGCTTGCTGTAGTCTGCAGGCCAATAGGAAAACAGCGTTCCCCCAACCCTGTCAATTCCGGCTTTGTTCAGCTTTACGATCAGTTCCCTCACATAAGCGAGGCCCCGCTTTCTCGTCGCGTCGTCGGCAGCGGAGACATCGTATTCTTTCGGCAGGCCGATACCGCCGGTCAGCTTCACGCCCGCAGCTTCTGCCGCCCTGCGGAATTCCTTCAGTCTGCCGTCGTCCATTGCCATGATTCCCGCACCCGCTACCTCAAGCACGTCGAAGCCCAGACTTTTCACCTTGTCGATGTACCTGAAAAAGTCAGCGTTCCATTCCTGTTCCCAATAGGCAAAGTATACACCGTATTTCATAAATCCCTCACTCCTTTGTATTTTTTACCTGTTCAGCAGGCAAACAAAACAATTTCGCAAACATCACACAAACTGTCCGGAATAGACCACATTCATAAAAGCCGGATGGTAGCTCTGCTTTGCCTTTCTGAGTCCCTCAAGCCCCATATCCTCCTCCCTGTTTACCAGCTTCATACCGCTCCACCGATTTTTGAGAAAATCCCTGTTGATCAGCGGATACACACCCGGATAGCGCGTATCTCCTTTCTCAATAATGATATGAGCCATATCGTCCGTCAGCTGTTCTCCGATCGTGAATGCGACGATTTCGCCTTCCACCCGTATTGCTGCTCCCGACAGATCCAGCGCGTCAAAATTCTTCATCAATTCGGATATCGCCGTCTTTTCGTTGAACATCGGAGACTCATACCCGGGATGTTCTTCAAACCATTTCTCCACCAGCGGCTCTATCAGACTGATATTGTCTGCATCCAACGCGACATAGTCATAATCGTAACGGTTTTCAAAGCGGTTGATAAAATTTCTTTTGCCGTGATACTGCTTTCCCTGGAGGTCTATGAGCGCCGGAACGTCATACACATAGTCCGCATTATCCATAGTAGAGGAAAACTGTATTTGTTCCCCATAGTATCTTTTCAGCGTCTGCTTCATGCAGTAGGTGAGATACACAATATCCACCTCTCCCAGCTCTTTTCGGACCTCCTCCACAGCCCTCTTCACATTCTCCGCACCCATGGGGAACAAACACATGGGCTTTTTCCCCGGCGGAAGACATACGATTGCTATTCCGTTTCCGTCGACTCTCATATATTTATAATGAGTACAGTCTCTGGACATAAAAATATTGGAAAAGCTGTAGCCCGACAGCGTCATTCCTCTGGCATAACTCCTATACTCATCCTTAAGATCCAACGTGATATCCTTCAGCATACAATCCTCTCGTTACTTTTCTCCGAAACTGATACCCATGCTCTTGGCAACACCCACCATCTGGCAGTCCGGTCCGACAAATTTCGTCTTTCCCGCCACGTCCTTCAGCATATTATGCGTCACCTTATGCTCCACCATAGCCACAGTCGTGCCGTACTTCTCCCGCCGCAGCAGTTCGGCCGCATACACGCCAAACTGCGTGGAAAGGACTCTGTCGTATGACGACGGAGAGCCGCCGCGCTGCACATGTCCCGGGACGACCGTCCTCGTCTCAACGCTGACCTTTTCCTCAATTTCTGCGGCAAGCCTGTCCGAGACAAACCGGATTTTATTGTCCTCCCGGTGCTTTGCCAGCTCTTTCTTTTTCATAGAGCTCTCCTGCTTCGTCATTGCACCCTCTGCCATGGCAATGATGGAAAAGCGTTTTCCCGCACGGGCACGTTTCTCCACAGCCGCGCAAACCTCCTCCACATCATAAGGAATCTCCGGAATCAGCAGAATATCCGCTCCGCCGGCCAAACCGGCATACAGGGTCAACCACCCTGCCTTGTGACCCATCAGTTCAATCACCATCACCCTGCCATGACTTGCCGCCGTCGTATGAATGCGGTCTATCACGTCCGTCGCAATATCAACGGCAGTATGAAAGCCAAACGTCATCTCCGTCCCCCACAGGTCGTTGTCGATCGTTTTCGGCAGGCCGATTACATTCAGCCCCTCCTGAGAGAGAAGGTTTGCCGTCTTATGGGTTCCGTTTCCGCCCAGCGTCAGCAGGCAGTTCAACTTCATCTTCTCATAGTTTCTTTTCATTTTCTCGATATTGTCCATATCGTTTTCGTCTTTAATGCGCATTTTACTAAAGGGCTGCCGTCTCGTACCCAGAATCGTACCTCCCATAGTCAAAATCCCGCTGAACTGGTCAGGCTGCATCTCCTCATAATCCCCATTGATCAGCCCGTAATAACCGTCGTTAATTCCAATAATCTCCACATTCTCTATACATTCATACGAGGCCTTTGCCACGCCTCTGATCGCAGCATTCAGCCCGGGGCAGTCACCTCCGCTCGTCAGTATTCCTATCCTTTTAGCCATTTCCGCCTCCGTCGTCTTTAATTATAA
>QAKS01000001.1 GCA_003343685.1 Clostridiales bacterium
TTCCCAATAGGCAAATCTGGCGGAAATTTCCGTCAGATCGCCCTTTGGGTCAACTCCAAAGCAATTGGTGATAAAGGCGTTGTTTGTCTGCCCCACGTAGGAGAGGATTTCCCCATCCGGAAGCGGAGAAAGCCCCAGTTCATCGCGCAGTGCATTGACAGCAAGCGTGTCGACCGACCGTGTATCAAACAGGGTCCCGTCAAAATCGAACAGTACGATTTTATGCATGCGCCCTGACTTTTGCGACAACGTCCATGAATCTCTTGACTCTGTCTACCTCGACAAACTTGTTGAAGTCGCCGTCCGTCTTGAAGGTCGTTCCTACGACGGCGCCGTCAGCGATGGACAGAATGCGCTCAATGGTCTCGGGTTTGCAGCCTGTATTGGCAAATACGGCAGTATTGGGGATTGTGTTCTTCACCTTGGAGAGAACTTCCGTATCCGTTGCACTGCCGGCAGTCAGGCCGGAAACGCAGATGACGTCGGGATTGTTGTTAAAGACCGTTGTTTTTGCAATCTCAGTGATGTCTCTGTCTGCCAGATATTTAGCGGCTTCCGGAACAATATTGAACAGCATTTTGAGATCCTTCAGTCCGAGATTCATTTTGTGACGGACGATAGAACCTGTATCGGTATCCCACAGGCCAAAGTCGGAAGCATATACGCCGCTCATGATTTCGCGGATAAATTTGGCGTCGGTTGCGGCAGCCAAATCCAGAGAAGCATAGGGATCCCACAGAACATTCACGCCATAGGGAACCTTGATCTCGCTTTTGAGCTCTCCGATTATACGGGCCATAGCGGCTGTCGTCTCGGGACGAACTTTTGTGAGGTAAGGAAGGCTGAACTCGTTGGAGAACATGATGGCGTCTACACCGCCCTCCTGAAGCTTTGTCATTTCGCTCATAGCGAGGTCGACGACCTTCTGCATTCCGCCGTCGGCGTCATAATAAGGATCGCCCGGCATTGCGCGGAAGTGGCACATTGCAACGATAGGTTTTTCGGTTTTAAAGGTCTCTTTAATCCAGTCCATTTCAGTTCCTCCGTAAAATAGTAATGATTTATTATGATCACTTTATCATAGAATTTGGCACTTGTCAAAGAAAAAATGATTTTTTTTGAACATTTTTTTAAAAAACTAAAGGAAATATAGTAAAAGTGTTAAAATATAGCCAAAAACGCTTGACTTTTTAACCGTAACTCTTTAATATAATGATGTAAGGTTTATAAACTTAAAAAGGATGGTGCGTATTATGGAAACAATTTTGAAAAAGTTCATGCTGACACCCGCTCCCAGCGGATATGAGAAGGAAATGGCATATGCCATGAAGGAAGAGCTGGAAAAGAGCTGCGATGAGGTGGAACTGGACAATTTTGGGAATGTGATTGGGCATATAAAAGGAAACGGGCCGAAGGTTATGGTATTCGGTCATATGGATCAGCTCGGATTTATCGTGAGAAAGATTGAGAAGGACGGGTTTATTCAGGTAGACCGCCTAGGCGGTATCCCGGAGAAGGTTCTCCCGGGCCTGAGACTGCTGGTCCGCACTGAAAATGGAGATTGGGTAAAGGGTGTATTCGGCCCCAAGGCACATCATGCCTCGTCGCCCGAGGATAAATATAAAGTAGACTTTGTGACGTCGCTGTTCATTGATGTGGGAGCAAAGAGCGATGAAGAAGTAAAGAAAATGGGTATTTTTGTCGGATGCCCGGTGATCTACAACCCGTCTTTTGAAAAGCTGGCGAATGGGCTTGTGACAGGTACAGCAGTGGACAACAGAGGCTCCTGTGCTGTTTTGGTAAAGCTTGCTGAGGCAGTCGCGAAACAGAAGCATGAAGCGGATGTATATATTGTGGGAACCGTTTGGGAGGAGTTCAACATTCGCGGCGGTGTTGTCGCAGCGCGGGCGATCCAGCCGGATATTGCAATTGCACTCGATGTAACGCTGGCGGGTGATACGCACGATTTGTCGGATAAGTACGAGACAGCTCTCGGCGCAGGTCCTTGTGTGAACCTCTACAGCTTCCACGGCAGAGGGACGTTAAACGGAACGCTTCCCCATGAGCCGCTGTATAAAGAGGTCAAGGCGGCTGCGGAAAAGACCGGAATTCAGCTGCAGCGGTATGCCGGTATCGGCCTGCTGACCGATATGGCATATGTTCAGATGGAGGGCAAGGGATTGGCAGCTTTGGAAATGGGCTTCCCGGCCAGATATACGCATACGCCGGTAGAGGCATGCAATGTGGCAGACCTGATTCAGCTCAAGGAACTGCTTGCTGCCGCGGTGTGCGGAATCACAAAAGATTTTCACGTGAAAAGGTTTTAGGATATGCTTAGAGTAGAACGTCTGGAAAAAATACTGGAGATCGTGGACGAAAAGGGCGTTGTCACTGTTGACGAGCTGATGGACAGGCTCGGGGCGTCGCGCTCTACCATACGCCGCGATCTGGAGCAGATGGACATGGGCGGAAAGCTGAAAAAGACCCACGGAGGGGCAGTGCGGATGGATAAGCCGATTGTGGCGGAGCTGCCTCTTGCCGTGCGGCAGCAGATGCAGACCGGAGAAAAGGCACGTATCGGCAAATATGCGGCAGACATGGTGCAGAACGGTGACACAATTGCCATATGCGCCGGTACGACGACATTCCATATGGCGGCAGGCCTTGCCGACAAGAAGGACGTCACGGTTCTCACAAACGACATTGCCATTGCGGCTCAGATTGCCGCGCTGGAGGGATGCCGTCTGATTGTGGTGGGCGGAATGCTGAAGGATGACTCTATGACGCTGGTGGGAATGTTTGCGGAGAGTATGCTGAAAGAACTCCACGTAGACACGGTGTTCATGTCCTCCGATGCGGTCGATCCGGCGGTGGGATTTCTGGATTATAATACAGACGAAATACTCATAAAGCGGACGATGCTCGAAAACTCCTCCCGCCGAGTGATGCTGTGTGATCACAGAAAGTTCCAAAATAAGGCGTTTATGAGAATCTGCGACCTGACGGACGTGGATGAAATCATATGCGGCAGCGAACTGGGTGAGGACATGATCGGCATAGTCAATGAGGCGGGAATGGAAATTCACATCGTATAGTTTATTATGCAGACTGCAGAACCTTTGCCGGCAGTAAATTCCGGCAGGGGCCTTTTGGACTGACAGCAGATAAACAGCAGCAATCAAAAAACGTCATACGGAGTGCCGTATGACGTTTTTGATTTCTCAGAGTGATGCTAGTCATATTACAGTACGCATGCTCATATCTATCATTATACACAGGATTGAAAGAGGAAAAAATGATTACATCGTATCTGCTGAAATATCTGCCGAAAAATCTGAGCCACATCCTTTCATGCTATGATTCGTTTGAAAATTCAGAGGAGCTGCGGCTGCGATCGGGTAAAAAAGCAATCTTTTTTGCCGAGGGAAGAGAGTTTGTTACGGAGTATATCACGAAAAAAATCGAAATTGAGCAAGCGGTTGCCGCGCTGGCAGAGCATTCTCTGTACTCTGTAAGGGAGGATATTGCAAAGGGCTTCTTTACCGTTCGGGGAGGGGTACGAATCGGCGTGGGCGGAAAGGCGGTGACCGCGGGAGGAAGAATCGTTCAGATACGGGATTTTACATCTCTCAATATTCGGTTTCCGAGGGAATACCGTGGAAGCGGGACAGGCGTGCTGCCCTATATTTTGAGAAGCGGCGCGCCCGCGAATACGATCATTCTTTCGCCGCCGCAGTTCGGAAAGACGACGCTGCTTAGGGATGTGGTGCGTATTCTGTCTTCCGGGGAGAACTGTATGCCGAGAAAATGCGCGGTGGTGGATGAGCGCGGCGAGATATCGGGTGGAGGGAGCTTCGACGTCGGAGACAGGACGGATGTGCTGCTGGACTGTCCGAAGGCTGAGGGAATGGCGATAGCTCTGCGTGCTCTCTCGCCGGAGGTAATCGCAACGGATGAAATAGGCGGAGACGGCGACCTTGCCGCAATCCGGGAGATTGCCAACTGCGGCATAAAACTCCTGGCAACGGCCCACGCGAGGGATATGACGGAACTGTCCTCCCGACTGTTTTTCAGGGAACTCATGGAGACGGGCGTGATAGAACGGGTGATTGTTTTGTCCGGCGCCTTGGGCAGGGGAACAGTGCAGGCGGTTCTGGACGGAAAGTGGAAGAATATGCTGCAAAAACCGTTTTTGGCTCGGAGTGCCGAGGGAGAGAACAGATGATCAAAATATTGCTGTTGCTGTTGATTATAGGAGGATCGGCCGTTTTGGGACAGGTGATTTCCGGGGCAATGGCAGAGAGGGAAAATGCCTTAAAAGCAGTTTTTACAGGCGTAAAGACATTGAACAACTGCATTATACACCAAAAAATGCCATTGGCGGAGGCGTTTTTGAGAGGCGCTTCCGCGTCGGGGCTGGAAGTATTCCGCCGTATGTCCGAGCTGATGTATGAACAGCCCGAGCTGACAGGAGAACAACTGGGACCGATGGCGTCGGGAGAGAACGGGCTGTTCCGGTCAATTCTGGAAAAAGACGACGTCAGAGGATTTTATGGATTTATCAGGACCATATATGACGCCGCTGTGACAGAGCAGGTGGACGAAGCCTCAAAAAGGTATTTGAGGGAGTTGGAAGCCGAACGGGAAGCGGCCAAAGGCGAGAGAATTAGGCGCGGAAGGCTTGCAAAATCACTCTGCATTATGGGCGGAGTGGCAGTGGCAATTTTACTGACGTAAGGAGAAAAACGATGACAGTAAGTATAGATCTGGTTTTTAAAATAGCGGCGATAGGGATTTTGATTGCCGTTTTGAATCAATTACTTGTCCGTTCGGGAAGAGAGGACATTGCTACTATGATGTCCATTGCAGGGCTGATAATTGTGCTGCTGATGGTGGTAAATCTTGTAAGCGATCTGTTTGTCAGTGTGAAAGAGATATTCAAGCTTGAGTGATGGATATGATAAAGATCGCCGCCATTGGACTGGTGGCAGGAATTTTTTCCATTGTCATACGAAAGACAAACCCGGAGCTGTCGGTCATTATAGGCTTGAGTACGGGTGTGATCATACTGGTGATGACGCTGGATTACTTAAAAGAGGCTGTGGATTTTATCCGCGACTTTGCGGAAAAGTACAGCGGCGTTTACGGCGGAGTGGCGCTGGTGCTGAAGATCATAGCAATTGCTTATATATGCGAATTTTCTGTGCAGGTTTTAAAGGATGGTGGAGAATCCGCCATTGCATCAAAAGTAGAGCTGGGAGGCAAGCTTCTCATTGCGGTCATGATATTGCCTCTGCTGTCGGGATTCGTAGAACTGGTCGTCTCCATTCTTTAAAAAAGGCGCTGGCAATTGCTGCGGCGCTTATGGTTGCGGCGGCATGCCCTGCGGCTGCCGCGGCACCGGACAACTATGACGAGGCAGTAGAGGAAGCGCTGCAAAACGGAGTGAAGGATACCATTGACGGAACGGATCTGTCCTCGATGGAAGAGATATTCGACCAATATGGGAACGTTTTTGACGGAAGCAGCATGGAAGATGCGGTGGAGGACATCGCGGCAAACGGGTTTGATCTGTCCGAAGAAGAGGCGCTGGAGGCGTTAAAAGCCCTGCTGTTTGAGGCGTTTTTGAGCGGACTGCCGAATTTGATTCAGATTGTCGTCGTTTTGCTGCTGCTGGGACTTTTATCCCATTGGAAAAATACGGGTTCTGTCGCTGCATCGTCGTTTACGGCGGGATATATTGTGATGGCGTGTATTGCCATCGCCATGCTGACGTCGACAGTCACTGTCGTCAAGGACGCGATAGATACGCTGGGGACAATCGTGGATGTCACAACGCCTGTGCTGATCGGCCTGCTCACGTCGATCGGAGGCTTCTCATCATCGGCGCTTTTGTCTCCGGCGATGGCTGCTCTGACGGGAGGTGTATTTACGGCAGTGCGCGTGGCAATTTTGCCGGCAATCCTGATAGCGCTGGTCCTCGCTGTTGCATCCAATATTTCCAGCATGATAAAGCTCCAAAAGACGTCGTCACTCATATACAGTTTTGTGAAGTGGGCGCTGACATTGATCATGATCGTATTTCTGGGGGTGATGGCTATAAAAGGACTTTCGGGAGCTGCAATAGACGGCATAACTTTTAAAACTGCAAAGTACACTATAGATAAGATGGTTCCTGTCATCGGCGGCATGTTTTCGGATTCGCTGGATACACTGATGGCGTGCGGACTGATGGTCAAAAACGGCGTGGGTATTGTAGGGGTGGTGATCATGGGGTGCGCTATGGCAGCCCCGATAGCGGCTGTGGTAGGCAACATGTTTTTGTTTAAGTTGGCTGCCGCGGTTTCGGAGCCGTTTGCGGATGAACGATGCACGGCAATGTTTACGGGAATTGCAGGGGCCGTGCAGCTGATGGCAGTGGTACTGCTGCTCTGCTGTGCGATGGCTTTTATATCGGTGGCTGTTTTTATCGGTGCTGCCAATACTGCAATTATGCTCAGGTAGCCGTTATGGAAGATGTGAAAGGATATATGCTGATCGTTGTCGGGGCGCTGATGGCGGCGGAAATGCTGGCGGTGATTCTGCCATCGGGAAATTACAAGCCATTTGTACGTCTGGCGATTGGGATTATGCTGATGACAGCATTGATCTATCCTGTGATAAACTGCTCGGGGACAGGGGAAGAAATCGTGTTTGAAACCAACACCACAGAAAAAGTGCAGGAAGGGAGTTATTCACAAATGATTATGGATGCATATGAGGTGATGGAACGGGATGGGTAAGCTGAAAGAATGGATAGATAAAGCAGAAAAACTGCCCTCCAGAAAAAAGGCTCAGTATATATTGATCGTCATACTGTTGGCGGTGATATTGGCCATCTATTTTTCCACGTTGGCGCAGCCGCGTGAAAATACGGGAGGAAAAGACGCGGCCCAGACTGCTGTCGCCGGGTCGGATCTGGAGGCCAGAATGGAAAAAGCCCTTTCTGCCGTCGACGGAGCAGGAGATGTAGAGGTCGTGATCAACTATGAATCGTCCGGTGTTCAAGTGCCTGCTATGAGCGAGGACACGGAGGTCTCCACCTCCACGGAGGAAGGTTCTACAAAAGAGACGCGGTCTACGAAAACAGAAGTGATAAAATCCGACGGGAACGAAGCGCTGATTGTCAAAGAGGAGCTTCCGGAGGTGCGCGGCGTGCTGATCGTCGCCGAGGGCGCGGGAAATATCGGGGTCAAAATGAAGCTGCTGGAGGCAGCAAAGACGCTGCTTGGGGTGTCTGCAGATAAAGTGGAAGTATTTAAAAAGGAGAGTTAAAAGTATGGATAAAAGGAAAATGAAAAATGCGTTCATCATGGCGGGCGTTACAGTTGCCGTGATTGCGGTGGGAGTTGCGAATTATGTGGTGACGATGAATTCTTCCGCACGGACAGAGACGGTGTCTGCGACAGCGACAGCGGAGACGACAGACGTATTTGCCGAGTATAAGGAAGAACGGGAGACAACGAGAGCTCAGGAAATGAGCTACATTGACGCAGTGGCGGCCAGCACGGAAGCCACCGAGACGGAAAAAGCGCAGGCTTCTGCAAAGAAAATGAAGCTGGTGGACAATATGGACAGTGAACTGGTCATTGAGGGACTCATCGCGACGAAGCTGGGATACGAAGCGGTGGCCTCTATCAGCGACGGCTCGGTCAATGTGGTTGTCAACAAAGGGGAGCTTACGGAAAACGAAGTGGTGCAGATTGCGGATATTGTAAAGGGCGAAACAAAAGAACCGTCGTCAAACATTAAAATAATGCCGAAGTCTTAACACATTGTTTGTTGTAAAACAGGAAAAACTGTGGTATATATAATATATACATATTGAGAAAGGGGTACCCCACGATGGATGATGAAATGAATGTGCAGCAGGAACAGAACGGGACAATAACTTTTGCAAACGAAGTGCTGGCGACGATTGCGGGACTTGCGGCTTGCGACATAGAGGGCGTTGCCGGAATGGTCGGCAGCCTGAAGGACGGTTTTACGGGCATACTGGGCAAGAAGAATCTTTCAAAGGGAGTTAAAGTTGCCGTAAACGAAAATGTAGTGAGCGTAGACGTAAGAATCATTGTTAACTACGGTGTGATTGTTCCTGACGTATGCGGGAATATTCAGAGGAGCGTCAAAAACGCTTTGGAGACGATGACGGGACTCAGTGTTGCTGCGGTTAACATCATGGTCGAGGGTGTTAAGGTGTCCGATTCCGATGACGGAATAGCCGTATCCTCGGAAGATTAAGCAGAATAATCGAAAAAACGTTTGTATTCGGGCGCGTAAAAGCGCCCGAATACCACTTACAAAGGAAAACATTTTCTCGAAAGGAAATCTGAAAAATGAAGATGGGTGTGGGTACGAGGATCGTATTTACGGTTTTTATGCTGGTTGTATTGTGCCTTTTGCTGCTGGTTGCGGCGACGGCGTTTGATCTGTTTGACGAAGCTTCTGTAGAGGCGACTGTGAATTACTTTGCTTATGGCAACCTGAGGTATTTGTGGGCGGCCTGCGCGGTGATACTTGCGGTCATTGCCGTGGCGCTGATTTTTTTCGGTATCAGGAAGAAAGAGGCAGACAGCGTTACACTTGCAGCAGGAGAGGGCGGCAGCGTAGTCATCACCCTGGAAGCAATGGAGGAAGTGACGCGCAGATATCTGAGTGAAGTGAAGGGGATCGAAACCAAAAAAATCGGTATTAGAACGATCGGCCCGGGATGTATCAGAGTGAATCTGGCACTGTCGGTGCAGAAGGATATTGTAATACCCGAGGTGACACAGGGGATTACCGAGGGTCTGAAATATTATGTGGAGAAGTTTACCGGAATTGAAGCGGGATATATCGGGATCAGGATTATAGCACAGAAACAGAAACAACAGATGGTAAAACAGGGGATCTGACGCATTATGGAATCATTCAAAGAGTATTTGAACAGAAACAGAGGCGCTCTTCTTGGTTGCGCTGTCGGCGTGGTCTGTGCCGTCCTGTTTTTGACGATCGGATTTTTCCCGACGCTTCTGATAGCGGTCATGGGCGGTTTGGGCGCGCTGATAGGGTTTAATAAGAATATAAGGAGATGGTTTGGCGGGATTTTTTCCGCCATGTTCAGAAGAAACAATGATGACGATGATTTTTAGGGTGGCAATATGAGCAGAAGGCAGGCGAGAATTGCCGCTATGTGTCTTTTATACGAGCGTGAGATAGCCGGGGAGCCGGGAGACGGAACACTCGAGGAAATGAAGGACATATTAAAGACGGACAAGATTATTGACGATAACAGAGAGTATATCGACAAGGTTCTCGAAACATATGACAAGGAGAAGGATGCGATAGACGATAGACTGCGCGGGTTTTGCAGAGACTGGCGGCTGGAACGCATCTCAAAAGTGGATATTTCCATTTTGAGACTTGCCGTGATAGAACTGGATACCATGCCGGAGATACCTGAGAAGGCTGTCATGAATGAGGCGGTGGAACTGGCAAAGAAGTATTCTTCCGATAAAGCTCCGTCGTTTATCAACGGCGTGCTGGGGGCCTATGCCAAAACATTGGACAGGCCGGAGGCCTGAGAGGTGTATCTGGGAATAGACACAAGCTGCTATACAACTTCCGCAGCAGTGGTGGATGAGCGGGGCGCGGTCGTATGGGACAGGCGTATACCGCTTAAAGTAAAGGAAAACGGCAGAGGCCTGAGGCAGTCGGAAATGGTATTTCAGCATGTGAAAAATTTGCCTCTCGTGATGCCCTGTGGAATAGAAAATTTTCATGCAGTAGGCGTGAGCGCAGCTCCCAGACCGCAGGAGGGCTCGTACATGCCTGTTTTTGCTGTATCGGAAAGCTATGGACGGGCAATCGGTGCGGTGGCAGGCATGCGGGTGATTGAACTGACCCATCAGCATGGACATATCGGTGCGGCCATGATCGGCTGTGAGCCGCAAGACGGAAAATTTCTCGCCATGCATGTCTCCGGAGGAACGACGGAGTTGCTTTCGGTAGAAAAGTCCGGCGGTATTATCGGAAAAATCGAGAAGTTGGGCGGCACGACGGATATTGCTGCGGGGCAGCTGATTGACAGGATCGGCGTCTACATGGGCATGGCTTTTCCTGCCGGACAGGCCATGGAAGAAATTGCGGAAAAGGGAGATATTTCCCTAAAGGTGAGCTGCCGTGACAGGGAGGCCAGCTTTTCCGGCGCAGAGACGGCGGCGAGAAGGCTTCTGGAAAAAGGGGCGTCAAAGCCGCATGTGGCTTACGCGATAGAAGAGTGTATTGCAAACACGCTGATACGATTGGCGGACAGCGCTGTAAAACAGTATGGAAAGCGGGAGCTTCTTCTGTGCGGCGGGGTGATGAGAAATGCTCATATCTGCCGGATGGTGCGGGAACAGGCAGGCACACGCGTTATTTTGGCAGGAAAAGAATATTCGTCCGACAATGCCTGCGGCATTGCGGCACAGGCAAGGCTGATAGATAGAAACAGAGGAGATCAGTAAGGGGAAACGATAATGAACAGACAATTTGAAAATGCGGCAAAGATGGTGGACGGCAGGCTCGGGGAGCTGATGCGGGTGCGGACGCCGGAGCTGTTGTGGCGTTCTATGGAATACAGCGTCAGCGCCGGAGGAAAAAGACTGCGTCCTGCGCTGAACATTATGGCGGCAGAGCTGATGGGAGGAGATCCGGCGGAGACGCTGGATATGGCGGCAGCCATTGAGATGATACACACCTATTCGCTCATACACGACGACCTGCCCGCCCTTGATAACGACGAGCTGAGAAGAGGCAGGCCCACCAATCATATAGTGTTTGGGGAAGCGCAGGCGGTTTTGGCCGGAGATGGGCTTCTGAACTATGCCTATGAGGTAATGCTGCAAAACGCCATGCGCCACAGGGACAACATAGAGGCGCATATGTCGGCCATTTCCATTGTAGCCCATGCAGCCGGCGTGGACGGCATGATCGCAGGGCAGGTGGTTGATGTGGAATCCGAGGGAAGAGTTATCAACAAGACAAAAGTAGACTACATTCATTCAAAAAAAACCGGCGCTATGATAACGGGAGCGCTTTTGTCGGGTGCGGAGCTGTTTTCGCCGACGCCGGAGGAAAAGGCGGCTGTCAAAAAATACGGGGAGGCAATCGGGCTGGTGTTTCAGATTGTCGATGATGTACTGGATGTGACAGCCGATGCGGAGCTCGGGAAAACGGTTGGGAAGGATGCGCTGCAGGGAAAAATGACGTATGCGTCGCTTTTTGGCGTCGGCGGTTCTATGGAGATTGCGACGGAATATACGAAAGAGGCGGAAAAAGCGTTGGAACTGTTCGGAGACAAGGCGCAGCCTTTTATTGAGGTGGCAGAGATGCTGCTGAACCGCAGAAAATAACGGAGTACAGCTCGGCAAAGGCCGGAAAGAATCAGATAACCGGAGGATATAAGACGATGAAGATTGCAGTTGACGGGCCTGCGGGAGCGGGCAAAAGCACCGTTGCAAAACTGGTGGCAAGGGAAATGAATATCAACTATATTGACACCGGAGCGATGTACCGCGCCGTTGCTTACGGAATGATAGATGCGGGAATAGACATTTCCGACAGGCTGGCGGTCAGAAATGCGGTGAAAGATGTGGACGTCAGTGTGGAATATCAGGACGGGCAGCAGAAGGTGTTTGTGAACGGAGACGATGTGACCGGAAAAATACGGACGCCGGAAATTTCCGCGGGGGCGTCGGCGGTTGCGGTAGAGCCGGAGGTGCGCTTGAAGCTGGTGGATATTCAGCGCAGACTGGCGGAAAAATATGACGTGATTATGGACGGCAGGGACATAGGCACCTATGTTTTGCCGGACGCGGATTTGAAGTTGTTTATTACGGCGTCTCCGAGAGCGCGCGCCCTGCGGCGATTAAAGGATTTTAATGAGGCAGGTATTGCTCAGACGGTAGAAGAAATTGAAGCGGATATCATGAAAAGGGACAGGCAGGACAGCGAAAGGGAGTTTGCGCCGCTGCGCCAGGCGGAGGACGCCATATTGATGGATACGACGGAAATGACTGTGGAACAGGTGATCGCCGCAGTAAAAAGCAAAATAAGAGAGGTCCGCGCGTAATGTTTTACAGGTGTTTGAAGGCGGTGGTGAAGCCGTTGTTTTTTCTGCTTTTTCGGGTGAAGCTGATTGGAAAGGAAAACGGCAGATTTGACGGGAAGATGATCGTCTACTCCAATCACTGCAGCAATCTGGATCCGATTTTTATGCACCTTGCGGTCAAGCCCAAGGTACATTTTATGGCAAAGAAGGAGCTGTTTAAAAATCCGCTATTAAGATGGCTGATCGTCTCTCTCGGGGCGTTTCCTATCGACAGGGGAGCGGGAGATACGGAGGCGATCAAAAGCGCATTTAAAATTTTGAAAAGGGGAGATACCCTCGGCATTTTTCCCGAGGGCACAAGATCCAAAACGGGCAAGCTGGGAAAATTTCAGTCGGGCGCGGCGCTTATTGCAATTCGGACCAAAAGCCCGCTGCTGCCTGTCTATATCAGAGGGAAATTCAGGATTTTTCACCGCAATTATATTGTCATCGGCGAACCTGTGGACATGACGCTGGACGCGGGCATTGAACCGGGAAATATCAGAGCGGCAAAGGAAGGCGCGGAATATTTGAAGCAGAGGATTGAGGAGCTGGAGGCCCTTTCCAACGCGATTGTCGGGGAAGAAGCATGAAGGTGATATTGGCGAAACACGCGGGTTTTTGCTTTGGTGTAAAGCGGGCGGTAGAGCAGGCGTCTTGTCTGGCGGAGCAGGGAAAAAAGCTGTGTACGCTGGGACGGCTCATACACAATGCCTCTGTAGTGGAACGCTTGGAAAAAAAGGGAATCCGCTGTATTGACTCCATCGACGAGGTAAGACCGGGGGAGAGTGTGATTATCCGCTCTCACGGCGTGCCGAAGAGCTGCTATGAGGAACTGGAAAAAAGACAGATCGAGTATTTTGACCTGACCTGTCCTTTTGTTGAGAGAATACACAAACGCGTGGAACAGGCGCGGAATCATTATGAAAGGATTGTCATTGTAGGGAGAGCAGACCACCCTGAGGTACAGGGAATTTACGGCTGGGCAGGAGAAAAGGCGTGTGTTGTTCCGGACGTGAAGGCAGCGGAAGCACTGCCGTGGGCTGAAAAGGTGCTGGTGGTCGCGCAGACGACAATCAAAAGAGAGCTGCTTGACAGCGTTTACGCTATCGTAAAGGAAAAAAGCGCGGAAGCAGAGCTGTTTGACAGCATTTGCGAGACGACGTATCTGCGCCAGAAAGAGACGAGGGAATTGGCTGAACAGTCCGATGCAGTGATCGTCATTGGCGATAAAAACAGTTCCAACACGGCGAAATTATATGAAATTGCAAAAAAAATATGTAAAAATACCCAATACATTGAATCTGCAGATGAACTAATACTTGAAAAATTTTTTAGATGTGATATAATTAGCATTGTTGCCGGTGCATCCGCACCGGATTGGATAATCAGGGAGGTAAGAACACGAATGAACGAAAACGAAAACACTCTGGTGAACGGCGAAGAAGCCGCTGCCAAAGTGCAGGAGAGCGAAAATGTAGCTACCGCTGTGGAGGAGGTTGAGCAGAATTCAGTGGCCGAAGCTACGATGGACGCTCAGGAGACCGAGACGGCAAAGGTTGAAGAAGATGCCGCAGCACCTGCGGAAGAGTCTGGCGACGACGCGAAGGACGGAGACCAGGATTTCCTGGCGGCTCTGGAGGAGACGTTTGTCAAGATAAAGCCGCATCAATTCATCACAGGCAAGGTGAGTCAGGTCTCTGACGATGAAGTTTGTGTTAGTATAGAAGGATATAAGGCAGACGGTATCATCAAGAAGGACGATCTTTCGGCTGATGGAAATATTTCTCCCACGGAGAAATTTAAGATTGACGACGAGATTGAGGCTGAAGTCATCAAGATGAACGACGGTGAAGGAAGAGTGCTTCTTTCCAGAAAGAAAATTGAAAGCCAGATTAAATGGCGTGAACTCGTAGAAAATCTGGATCAGGAGAAAGTCTATGAGTGCAAGGTCATGAAGGTGATTAAGGGCGGTGTGCTCTCCAAGCTGGAGGGATATGACGCTTTTATACCGGCTTCTCAGTTGTCCCTCAAATATGTTGAGGATCTGAACGAGTTTACGGGCAAGGTTCTGCCGGTAAAGATCATAGATATCGACAAGCGCCAGAAGCGTTTTGTTCTCTCTCACAAGGAAATTTTGAAGGAACAGGCGGAAGAAGAGGAAAAGAAGCTGTTTGAGAGCTTTGAAAAGGGTTCTGTGGTTAAGGGCACAGTTAAGAGATTGACCGATTTTGGTGCGTTTGTTGATGTAGGCGGCGTGGATGGACTGCTCCATATTACGGATATCAGCTGGGCGCGCATTAATCATCCCAAGGATGTCCTGAGTGAAAATCAGGAGATTGAGGTCAAAATTCTGAATGTGGATCCCGACAAGAAGAAAATATCCCTCGGATATAAGCAGCTTCAGCCTAAGCCTTGGGATTTGGCTCCCGAGAAATATCATGCGGGAGATGTCGTGGAAGGTAAAGTAGTCCGCATGGCTCCGTTTGGCGCTTTTGTGGAGCTTGAGCCCACGATCGACGGATTGGTGCATATTTCTCAGGTTTCGGACAGACGTATCGAAAAGGTTGAGGATGTGCTTTCACTGGGTCAGGTTGTGAACGTCAAGATCATGGAAGTGAATCCAGAGAAGCGCCGCATCAGTCTTTCGATGAGAGCGCTGATTGAGAAGCCTGCTCAGAATAACGAAGAAGAAGAGGGAGCCCGAGGTGGGAAGAAAGAGAAGAGGGACAGAGAGGAAAAATTCTCTTATACGATTCCTCCGGTGGAAGAAGCTACCACGTCTTTGGCAGATCTTTTCACCAAGTTGGACGACTCAGACAAATAGTAAAACCATGTGTGAAAGCCCGGAATTTTCCGGGCTTTTTTGTTGCTGATCAATCAGAAAATAATCTTCATAGAAGGAGAATCTAATACGACGAGATGTTCAAAGCAGAGTTGAAGCGTTGCAAGAGCGATGTCGGCTGTGCAAAAATCTCCATGCCGTATGGAAACCGTCAGCGTGCACAGTTCCTCGTCGATAATGTCAATAATACTGTGATCCAATAGAATAGACATGGACGCACTATGCGTTTTCCACATCTTTTCAAGATTTTCGGCGCGTGAAAGAGCAAGAACACCGTTTTCTGACGACAGAGCCTCTGAGGTGGATTGTAATTCGGAAAACAACTCATCCGTCGTATTCCGGATAAAGGAGTTTTGAAGGAAGGCTCCGATCAGCAAAAAAGCAAAAATGACGATGACGGCAATACGCTTACTCATTGGTACTGGGAAAATGTGTCCGGCCGTTTTTTACGTTGCCGTAAACGTCCTGTAAAAAGTAATTTCCGTCGGATGTAAGCATAAAAAGATACACCTTCTTTTTCTTAGAATAGCCGAGCTTTCGCAGAATGACGAATACGGCGTTTTTACTCAGACAGAGGGCACACAGCCCGGCGTGATGTATGGCGCCGTTAATGATCATGGTGATGTAGCTGTCGTTCGATCGACTGTTTTCATCGGAAGAGCCGGTATTGGCGAGAACGGAAAGTTGGCCGTTGGTTTCCAGAATGGCGTAATGGATGGAGGAAATATCGGTGTTACCTGCTATTCTGAGCTGTTCCAGTAGATTCCACATGCTGTATTCCAATCGCCGCAGCTCCTGAGCCATCACGACGCCGTCACAGATCAGAATACTCGGCTGTCCGCAAAACATACGGCGCACCAATGAAAACCGCATGGATGCGGCATTGATTAGGCTGTACATCAGCATCAGAGTTACAGC